>JBCCAG010000018.1:0-15540 GCA_039814955.1 Cyanobacteria bacterium P01_A01_bin.135 | reverse complement strand
GCTCTTCCACAATCGCTAAACAGATACGACGCGCCTCCACCTCCAAACTTATATCTCACGCAATTGAAGATTGCTATATCCGAGTTTAGGTTATGCCAAAGTGGACCCTGACCACAGAATTTACCTTTGATGCCGCCCATTACATCCGAGACTACGATGGCCCCTGCGGGCGGATGCATGGCCATACTTACCGCGTCAAGCTCAACGTCGCCTCTTCAAAGCTCTACGCATCTGATCACTGCCCTCACCCCGTCATGGTGGCTGACTTCAAAACCCTGCGCTGGGCTAAGCGGGACATGCTGAAAGGCGGTCTAGATCACTGCGTTTTGAACGAAGTGATGCCGCCGGAATACGAAACGACGGCAGAGATGATCGCCAAATTCATCTACGACAAAACGAAGCTGATGCTGCCCGGCCCCATGGACCTGACCGTCTCTGTGTCAGAAACCCCCAACTCTTGGGCTACCTACGGGGATGGGTAAATTCAGCGGGATGCTCAGATAGCCTTCTCGATAGCTTTCTGTGTCGCTTGCGGCTGTACATACGCCGATCGGCCTCCTCCCAAACCAGATGCAGCGGCTGCCCCACCTCGCTGACAGCGACACCAATCGAGGCGTCAACTGCCGACTGGCGCAGCGCCGCTGCAATCCGTCTCAGTAGGGCGGTGCCCAAAAGGCGATCGCAGTCTCGGCACAGCACGGCAAATTCATCCCCCCCGACCCGGGCGACCACATCTTGCTGGCGGACCGCAGAGCGAATGGCCTGTCCGGCTCGCCGCAAAACGTCGTCCCCTTGAGCGTGGCCCTGGGTGTCGTTGATGCGCTTCATGCCGTCTAAATCGACGGCGATAATACAGGTCACCTGCTGCGTCTGCTGGCTGTGCAGCTCTGTTTGGGAGAGCATCTGGTTCCAGCCCCGACGGTTGTACAGTGACGTCAAGGCGTCGCTGAGGGCTACAGCCTCAGCCTGTTTGGCCACATGGGAAGCTTGAATCGCGGTATGCTCGCTACTTAGCACTAGGCCCAGCAGCATTGCGGTGAGCTCAGCGCATTGCACCCCGGCTGCTTCAGCCGAGGCGGACTGGGCAGTGGGATGAACGCCGCACAGAGTTCCAAACAGCTCTCCATTGGGGAAATAGATGGGGTATCCAATATAGGAGCCGACTTCAAGCTGCTGATAAATTGGGGCGCTGCGATAGGTCAAAACCTCGTCAATGTCCGGCGCGTAGTGGGGGCCGTCGCCCGCAGCCATGCGCATGCAGAAGGAGTCGGACCAGGAAAGCACATCGCCCGCCTTGATGCCGTAGCCCCGATCTTTAGCGCCCAACACAACCATGCGATCGCCCTCCACTTGGGTGACTATCCATAGCGCAAACCCAAAGCGCTCATGCAGAAACGCCAGTGATGCTTCCACAGCCGCATCAAAGTTAGAAAACCGTTGCGTTTCTAGCACAAAAATCAACCTCTGCTATCGATGAGAGTCGTTGAGGCACCCCTTAGGCCATCGGCTATTGCTGCGCATCTCTGCCGTCGCGCATCTAGAGCACCAACATTAAGCAATGGGCCCCTATGACAACCGATCAAACCTTCAAAAGATTAAACTCGCAATGATCGTATGGCGTTTAAATACAAATCGTTAGCAACGCAAAGTAGCATAGCCACGTTAGATAATTATTCTTCAATATAATTTATCACGGCGCATAGGTAGAATTCTGTATGATGAGGGGCGCTCAACTGGGGCGCCCAAATTCGGTAGCGGTGCTAGAAGCCCTAGCCAAAGCAGCTAGCGCGCTCAATCCCTGCTCTAAGCGAAGGATCGAGAGCGCCAGCGACATCCGGGCAGGGAATACGCGCTTAGAACATGGTGCGGCAGCCGGAGCGGATATCGCTCTCGAAGGTGAGCAAAGCGTCGGTTTGGCTCTGGGTTATCTGCCCCTCCCACCAGCCGGTCGGGTTGGTGGATTGTAGCTGTGAAAAGCTACAGGTCGGACCTTTTGCGTGGTTTGCTTTGGCCGAGTCCGATGTTGGGCAGAGCTGCCCGAGGATGTCGGTGACTGAGACAATGCCCAGCAGCCTATGATTCTCGATTACGGGCGCGTAGGAAATGCCGGCTTCTGCTAAGACCTTTGCGGCCTCTTGCAGGGTCGCCTGGAGAGGGAGGTGTCTATGGCTGGGTCGCATTAGGCTACCGACCCGAATCCGGCGAGGGTCGCTCCCTAGCGCAACCACTTTGCAGATAATATCTTGCCCTAGGAGGATGCCGTAGTCCCCATCTTCGTGGCATTTCTCAACGATGAGGGCCCGCACCTGGTGGGTCTGCATCAGCCCAATAGCGGCTTCAACCGTCGCTGAGCTGCGAATTGCGATGGGCCTGGTCATAATGTCTCTAACGATTGCCACAGTAACCTCCTGGAATGAATGGCGAGTAGGCCGTAAAATCAGCTGGCCCTAACTCAACCGGTAACGCCAGTTATACCGCTAGAAACTGAGGAAGTTATGAGGTTCCGTGTCGTGTCTTTGCGCAATGTTACGCAAACCTGCAATACTTTGCGGTCTGTAAACCTCTGTCAGGTTAGGCCAAGAATCCCGTAATTTGGCTAATCAGCGTGAAGGGATCAAAGGGTTTGGTAATCACCCCCTTCGCGCCCAACGCATAGAGCCGTCGTCGATCTGCCGCCTGCGCCTTGGCGGTCAAAAAGAGGACAGGAATATGCTGGGTCAGAGGCTCGGCCTGCAGGAGCGCAAGGGTTTCAATTCCGTCTCGCTGGGGCATCATCACGTCCAGGAGAATGGCGTCGGGCTGTTCCGCCTTCGCTAGGGCGATTCCGCTGTCGCTCGTCAGCGCCGTCAGCAGAGCCCAGCCGCTCTGTAGGGTCAGCGTCACTTGAACAATTCTGTGAATATCGGCTTCGTCGTCAATCAAAAGAATGCGCTTACTCACAGCGCCATCCCCATTGCCGACATCGTCAGCTATTGCGTTTGTCATAGGCTACTCAACGGTAGGCAGGGTGAAGTAGAACGTGCTGCCCTCTCCCAGGGCGCTTTCCACCCAAATAGTACCGCCATGGCGCTGCACGATGTCACGGCTAATGGTTAGACCTAGCCCTGTCCCTCCGAGCTGCCGCGAGTCGGAGGCATCAACTTGCTGAAACCGCTCAAAAATGGCTTCAAGTTTATCGGTGGGAATACCGCGCCCGCGGTCCGCTATCTGGACTAAAGCGTCACTTTGGCGCCGCGTTGCCCCCACCTGAATCGCCGACCCCGCCGCTGAAAACTTGAGGGCGTTGTCGATCAGGTTGGTAAGGACCTGCAGAATTGGATCAGGGTCAGCCCATACGATTAGGCTGGGCTGAGCGGTATCGGATTGAGACCTGTTGGGCCGATTGCCGTTTGGCCCAGTCAAGTGAATTTGAACGCCGCGCTTATCAGCGACAGTGGCCATGGTGTTGACGGCCTGCTGCATCAGATTGTCTAGGTTGCACGGTTGCATCGCCATGATCATCTGACCTGACTCGATGCGCTCAAGGTCCAGTACATCTGCCACCAATCGGGAGAGCCGCTCGGTATTGCGCAGGGCAATATTGACAAACTCATGGGCCTGCGGGCTCAGAGGACCGAGGCGATCGCTGACCAGCAGCTTCAGAGAGCCATGGATCGAGGTCAATGGCGTCTTGAGCTCATGCCCCACCACCGAGACAAATTCGTCCTTCATGCGCTCGGTGGCTTTGCGATCGCTGATATCGTTGACCATGGCAAAAAAGCCCATCACTTCGCCCTCGGGGTCGACTTCAGGAATGTAGGTGGCAATCACATAGCGGACGCGTCCGCCCGCCATCGGCAGCGACGCCTCAAACTGACAGGGCTGGCCCTGCAGCACCGCCTCTACATAGGGCAGAATTTGGCCGTAGTAGTCTTCTCCCAGCACCTCGCGAATGTGGCGACCCTGCAGCTCAGCGCGGGGCAGATTGAACCAAACCTCATAGGTTTTGTTGTTGAAGCAGTAGCGCTGATTGGTATCGACATAGCCGATGAGGGCGGGCAGCGCGTCCGTCGTGAGGCGAAGCCGCTCCTCGCTGCGCAGCAGAGCCTGTTCTGAGCGGCGGCGGGCGGCGTCGATCCGCAGTTGCTCTTCCACTTCTCGCTGGAGCTGGTGGTTGGCGGCGGTGAGCTGGTGGGTGCGGTGGGCAACCTGGGCCTCTAGATTGTTGAGCAGTTGGGTGTGGGAAATGGCGACGCCGATGTGGTTGGCGAGCTGCTGCATCAGCTCCAGCTCAAAGGTATCCCACCGGCGTTGGGAATCGCATTGACCCACAATAATCAGCCCCCAGAGCTGGGTATTCAGGTAAACGGGTACCTCAATGCAGGACCAGTCTGGATACTGGGCGGTCACCGCCGCCGTATCGAAGATGCAGGCCGTTGCCGGCGTGGCTGAGATGCAGTTGGTTGCTGGCTCCCCCCGCAGGGCCAGCGTCGTTCCAATGCCCAACGGGACTACTGAAGGACTGTTCGGTGCCGTTGACTCCTGCAAAACCGTTCCTTCGCTGGCGGTGGTGCAGGCGACTATCAGCACGTGGCTGCAGTGGAGCAACCGCTGCACCTCTATAACGGTGGTCTGCAGGATAGTGTCGATGGCCAGCGATTCGCGGACTTTGCGGATGATTTCGCTCAGAATCTGCTTTTGCTGAGACTGTCGCGCGATCGCCAGATGCGCCTGCTTGTGTTCCGTGACGTCACGGGCAGCGGCATAGATCACTCCTTCCTCTGGGGTGGCGGTTGCATTCCAGCTTAGCCAGCGGTAGCTACCATCTTTGGTTCGATAGCGGTTTTCAAAAGCAATGGTGAGTTCCCCCTGGGCTAGCCGCTCGATCTCTGCTGTGGTTGCGGCGCGGTCCTGGGGGTGAACGAATTCGATGAACGGTATCGACAACAGTTCTGATAAGCCATATCCCAACGCCTCCTCAAAGCTGGTGTTGAGCTGCTTGAAGTAGCCGTCGAGACCGGCGATACACAGCAGCGATGGCGTCACGGCAAAAAACTGCTCAAGCTGGCGCTGAAACTGCTGGCGCTCCCGGCTTGCCCGTAGCAAAGCTTCATTGGCTTGCACCAGCCGCGCTGCCTGAATTCCGACGCGCTCTTCTAAAATACGGTTTGCCTCCTGTAATGCCACCTCTAGCCGCTGACGCTCTAGGATCTCATCCTGCAGGCGGCGGTTCGTTTGCTGGAGATGCTGATTGGTTCGGTTGAGGCTGGCGGTCTGTGCTTCGCTGATCTGCTGTAGATGGTTTATTTCTTCCAGCATTTCAATCGGGTCGAGCACCTGGAGCAGGCTGGTTTGGGTGACAATCCCAGCTAGCTCACCCTCCCGCTCCGCCACGAGGCGGCGGACATGGCGCTGCTGCATCTGCTGGTAAACGGTCCACAGGGAGTCTCCGGGGTGAACCAGAAACAGCGGTGTACTCATAACCGTACGGGCCGGCGTATTCGCTAGCGATAGCCCCAGGGCCCGAAACTGCAGCATGTCCCGCTCGGTTAAAATTCCCACCGGTTGGGCCGGGGCGCTCGGTCGAGAACGCTCGGTAATCACCACGCAGCTCACTCGATTTTGCGCCATTAGCAGGGTGAGCTCGCTCAGGGTTGTTGATGGGCCGGCCTGAACCACCTGCGACATCATCACATCTCTGACGCGCCGGAACTTGAGGAAATTGAAGGGCTGCATGGCCCGGCGAATGGTGGTCTGCGTCACCAGCCCCAGAATATTTTGGCCTTGGTCAACGATGGGCAGCTGGCGGATACGGTGTTGCTTCAACGTTGACAGGACGGTGAACGGATTCTCCGCCCTTGCCTGCTCTAGGGTGATAACCGGCTGGGTCATCACCTTTGAAATAGCCACTGTCTCTAGATCCATCCCTGCCGCCAACAGCTTAACGACGTCCCGCTCGGTGAAGATGCCCCGCAGCTGATCATCCACGACTAGGGCACAGCTAGCGGCATAGCTGTCGAGCGGCAGCTCAGCAGAATGGGCGTCAAGCTGACAGTCCTGTCCGGCAATCTGGCACATCTGCTCAATCACCGCCGAGGCCGACATCTGCGGGGACACAATCAGCGGCTGGGGGTCAAGAATTTGCTCAAGGCGGAGGAACTGTAGCGCTTGGCGTTGAATGGGCGGCATAGGAGGCGGGTAAGTGGGGATGAGGGCGAGCAGCGACCATTTAGCTGAAGATGGGTTTGGGTTACTTGGCGCGGGTAGCGGTTCCAACCCGTACTTCGCCGACGGGCCCTCATAAGTCCCTCAGATTTTTGCTTTAGATTGATACTCAAACCTGACGTTAACTGGCACAAGTAAACGGTGTGGGGGTTTGTTCCCCCGTCCGGGGAAACAAACCCCCTTTGACAGCATCATTCGTGGCCTCTTACCTACTCCTAACGCTATTCAAAGTATGGAACTTTTTTACTGCTTTGCAAACGCGAGCTTAACCCGACGGGTATCGACCTACTTAAAGCAGCGCTATCGATGCTGCTTTAACGACGTCACTGTTCTATTCTTGAACGACTGCTGGGTCATGCGGCTGATGGTACGCCCCACCGCACCCACCGCGCAGCGCCGCAACAGCCTCGCTATTTTGAATGAAAATGGGGTCGTCTATCACCCACCGCTAAGCCTGCAGGCGGCATTTCGAGAGCTCCACTGCGGAAAAAGCACCACGGCGGTGATGAAGCAATATCAAGTGGCCATCGTCTTCCATGGGGAGCCGAACCCAGTGGAAATCACTCACTTTCAAGAGCAGTTTGTCAACGGGCTCGGATACCGGCCCCAGAGCTTAGTTTAGAGAGGGCGATCGCCTTGCTTATCTGCCTCTTGCGCGGCTCTAGGCAACTACTTGAGTCGATTAAGAATTCGCACCGGCAGTTCCTGAACCATGGTAGCTTTGTGGACAAAATCATCAGCTCCCACGCTGTAGGCCTGTTGCTCCACCTCGGTCTCGCCGTGGACCGTCAAGAATAGAATAGGCAACTGCCACCAACGCTCGTCGGCCCGGAGCACCTGACAGATCTCCAGCCCATTGGCACCGGGCATCTCAATATCTAGTACTAGCAAATCGGGATGAACCGCCTCTAGGACCTGAAAAAGTTGCTCAGGGGCATTCAGTGTGGTTACCTGAAGACCCCAGGCAATTAGCGCCATCTGCAGCAGTTTGAGCACATGGTCATCGTCGTCGACGACCAAAATACTGGCGTTGGGGCGTACGGTACGCCGTACCTGCTGGACCGCCTCAACCACAGCTTGGGGCGAGGCCACCGTCGACAGGATGCGAGCCGTCCCCTGCTGCACGAGCTGCAGCCGCTGCTGAAAGTCTTGAATCTCCGTTAAAACTAGGGCCGGAAGCGTTTCTACGGTAGCCCGCGACAGCTCTGGCTCCGTTGGGATAGGCGGCTGCCACGGACTGGTTCGGCTGCAGGCGCGGCGCAGGGCACTCAGCAGCAGCAGCGCCTCCCCAAAGTTGGTCTCATCGAGCCAGAGAGCGATCGCCCCGGGAATCTGGTGCTGTAGGCGCTCGCGGGCGCTGCTGCAGTGGGGCAGCCGAGTGCTCTGCAGCTCGACCGCCTGGGCGGCAGCGGTAATGTCTTGGGCGATCGCCTCGGGCGCGCCAACTAGCCAAAGCCAATCCACCGCTGGCCCGCTCGTCTCCTCGAAAGCCGTAGACGAGGGGCCAGGTTTCTGCTCGATAAGGCTGCGGAGCTGCGCGACAGCTTGGGTGAAGCGGGCGCAGTGAGCGGCTGTCAGCGGCGCTTCGGATTGGAGCAGTTGCTCGAGCTCGCGCGCTAGCCGCGAGCCCTCCGGTAGCCCAAAGCACCCCAGAGACCCCGCCAGCTTATGGGCTTGGGTGTGGCCTGCCCGCCGCAGCTCTGGGCTAATAGCGCCCTCTGCGATCGCTGCAGCCGCTGCGTCCAGGGCGCTGAGCCGCTGGTGCATCTCACCGCTGGACTGGTTCCAGGCAGTGGCCAGAGCCGTCGCTATGTCAGACCTGGTCGGCATTTGCTCTAGTGATTCCGGCGGTGCTGAGTCATCGTCTGACTCGTCGCCTGACTCATCGTCTAGGGGTTTAAGGCGGTAGCCGACCCCATAGACTGTCTCAATCAGGTCTTTAGGTGCGCCCCCAGCTTTGAGCTTTTGGCGCAGCCCCTTGACATGGGTTCTCACGGCATCCTCGCTGGGCGGGTCTTCAAAAGACCACAGGTTTTCGATGATGGCATCGAGGCTGTAGACCCGATCTGGGTGGCGCAGCAGGAGCTCTAGCAGCGCATACTCCTTGGGGGTTAGGTGGAGCTGCTGAGCGCGGTAGAACACCTCAAAGGTGTCAGGGCTAAGGCTAACAGCTCCCCAGTGCAGCGTAGCGGTGGCCGTCTGGCTGTTTCGCCGCAGCAGCGCCCGCATTCGGGCGCACAGCTCTTGAAAATCAAACGGCTTGATGACGTAGTCGTCTGCGCCTGCATCCAGCGCGCGCACCTTGTCTGGGCTGGCGTCCTGCGCCGTCAGCATTAAAATGGGGCAGTCAAGGCCTTGACGACGCAGCTGTTGGCACAGCGCAGTGCCCTCAATGTCGGGCAACAGCATATCCAGCACGATTAAGTCGTAGGCAAACAGGTCCAAGAACTCCTGCGCGGTCGCCCCATCGGCGGCGATATCCACCGCATAGCGCTGCTTAATCAATGCCTGCGCCAAGGTTTCCATCAGCGCCTCATCGTCATCCACCAGCAGTATACGCATTGCTCTAGCCTGCAGGGTATAAGTTCATGGTACGACACCCGCCAATCTCAAGCTTCCTGAAACCTGTAGGCTAGCCTGCTGTGGCTGCGCTATCGGCTTTGCTACTGGCTACGCCAAGCCTCACCGGCTGCAACCCGCTCGATCGGTCCAATCCCCATGAAGTCTAAGATGTGCTCTAGATAAGGGGTGGCAAAATCGACGGCGCTGCCAATGGGGGTGCCACCCGAAACCACGACAAGGTAGGCCCGGCAGCTCAGCAGGCCGATGGGGCCCGCTTCGCTGTAGCGGAAGGTGAGGTCAGGGCGACACACCTGGTCAATGTAAGCTTTGAGGGCTCCCGGCAGTGAGAAGTTGTAGATGGGCGTCGTCAGCACGAGAATATCCGCTGACTTTAGCTCAGTAATAAGCGCGTCTGAGGGCTGCAGGCGATCGCGCTGGGCGGCGGTACGGGCATATCCTGGGGTCTCCCGGGCAGTAATTTGCCCCTCGTCTAGCAGCAGAACCCCTTGGGCTAGGTCGCGCTGGGTCACCGCCATGTGAGGGTGCTGGCGCTGCAGTTGCGCCATTAGGCAATCGCCCAGTTGGCGACTGAGAGAGCCGGCGTGGCGAGCGCTGGCGTCGACCCGAAGGATAGTTCTCACGGTTCAGCGTAGCGTTTCATCGCGCCTGGGGGAAGGCTCGTCCACTGGTGGCTTAGACATATCGTCGCTGGGCTTACCCCCCTCTGACATCTCTTGATTGAGAACTTGGAGATGGGTTTGCCTCGGCGACAGCGATCGCGCGTCGTTGTATTCCTGAATTAGCGCGCAAAGCTCATCATTCTTCTGCGATAGAAAGCTGATAAGGGCCTTGGCTAAGTCGTTGTCGTCCGCATAGTCAGAGTAGCTCGATAGCTCAAGGAACTTTAGATCTAGATTCTGCTCAAACCTGACAAATTCGTTGTTGTACTTAGCGGCAGTATCGTAGCTCTCTGCGGGACGAACGATATTGTTAATCACGCCTAAAAGAATCGTGGTTAACCCGATTAAGTAAATGATTCTCGAGATGATCAGGTCTGAATCAGCAGGCCCAGAACCCGAGTCAGAAGATTTTTCAGCGTCTGATACGGCGTTCGATGAGAAGAAAGTGGCCAATTGCTCCCGAGAGCTGGCAACGCTGCCCAGCACCACCAGAAAAATTGGCACGGAGTACTGGAGCGTAAAAAAAACGGCGAGAAGGAAGGTTGAAAAATCTCTCTGGAACCGGCACCTACCCTTGATCTTCTGATAGATATGAAAATACTTAGGCTGTCTGAAACCGGCGCTAGAGCCTTTTCGATCGGGCTTATGCATGCTTGATAGGCGAAGCCAACGGGGCTAAGCTATTCTACTACTGAATTATAAGTGTTAAGGTCGCATCTTAGCCCTGGCTCTCCTCCATCTGCTTATGCAGACTCGCATATAGTCCATCTAGCCGCAGCAGCTCGCTGTGGGTCCCCGACTCCACCAGCTCCCCCTGCTTCATCACGAAGATGCGGTCCACATTGCGAATGGTGGAGAGCCGGTGGGCGATGATGATGGCGGTGCGGCCCGTCAGCAGCCGCTCTAGGGCCTGCTGAATCTGGGCCTCGGTACCCACATCTAGGCTAGCGGTGGCTTCATCCAGCACCAGAATAGGCGGGTTGCGGATGGCGGCGCGGGCAAAGGCCAACAGCTGCTTTTCCCCGCCGGAGAGGTTGGTGCCCCGCTGCCGCAGGGCCGTGTGGTATCCCTGGGGTAACTGCTCAATGAAGTCTGCGACGCTGGTTTGCTCGGCGGCTTGCTTCACTTCCTCCAGGCTATAGGGCTCCCCCAGAGTAATATTGCTCTTCACATCCCCCGCAAACAGGAAACCTTCCTGCAAGATCACCGTCATCCGCCGCCGCAGCTCGCTTTGGGGCATATCGCGAATGTCCACCCCATCTAGCAAAATGCGGCCCCGGTTCACCTCATATAGGCGGCACAGCAGGCGGATAATTGAGCTTTTGCCGGCTCCCGTTGGCCCGACAATGGCCACCTTCTCCCCTGGCTGGATGGTGAAGTCCAAGCCCCGCAGCACATAGTCATCGGACTTATAGCCAAACCACACATTCTCAAAGCGAATTTCCCCGGCGGCTGACGACAGGGCGGCAGCGGTTTTTTCGGGGTCTCGGATTTCAATGGGCTCAGACACCAGGTCGTTTACCCGCTCTAGGGCCGTCAGACCTGCCTGCACCGCCGTAAACCGCTCAGCAAACTGGCGCAGTGGGTTAAATAGCCGCTGGGCAAACAGCACAAAGGTAGTCAAGGTCCCCAGCTCAATCGCCTCCGCCAGCACCAGCCGTCCCCCTAGCCACAGCACCCCGCCGATGGCCACTAGCCCCACCCACTCCAGAGTGGCTGACACCGCCGAGTCAAAGAAAATCGTTTTATCGACCTGGTGGACGTAGCGGCGGTTGATATCGCGGAACGCCTCGCTGTTGAACCGCTCCCGGCGGAATAGCTGCACCACGTTAACGCCGACGATGTTCTCCTGCAGGTTGGAGTTGAGCACCGACAACTCCTCCCGCGCCTTGTAGTTGGCGCGGCGGTACTGCTGCTGAAAGTAAATCATCACGCCCGTAATCGGCAGCAGCAGCAGCAGCAGCAGCAGGGCCAGCTGCCACTGCACAAAGAACATCACCACTGTGATGATGATCATGGTGAATAGATCGGAGACGATGCCAATGGCTCCTGTGGAGAACACATCCCCTAGCGCCTCCACATCGCTGGTGAGGCGGGTAATTAGCCTACCCACCGGGGTGCGATCAAAAAAGCTGGTGGCCAGGGAGGTGACATGGTCAAATAGGTCGTTGCGCACGTCGCGGGTAATCAGCTGGCCGACCTTTTGCACCTGGTAGCCCTGTACCCCACTGAGGGCTAGTCGCACCGCGATAGTCAGGGCTAAGAGGCCTACCAGTAGCCGCAGCCCAACGGCGAGGGAGATATCCTGCAGGAACCAGGCTACCGGCTCGCTGCGAATCAGGGATACCGCTTGACCTACCAGAATCGGCTGTACGGCTTCGGATACCGAGAGGGGGACGAGGAGCAGGAGGGCGATCGCCAGCAGCTTTTGGTGGCGCTTGGCGTAGGGCAGCAGCATTTTGACGAGCTGCCAGTCGTTGTCGTCGCGGCGCTGGGGGTTGAGGGTGGGGGCGGTCACGGGGAGTTTTAGGAGAACCGACAGTCTTCACTGTATCGCAGGAGTTGACGGTGCCGTGCCGAATGAAGAGACTGGGGCATCAAAGGTTAGAGTGACCAGTCCGACCACGTAAAGGATGGCAGCGGTAAGGGCGGCGGCATCGGTGAGCGTTTTGAAGAGGTTTTGAATTTTGGCGTGGAAGCCGTTTTATTGATGGATTAGTTGCTTGCTCATACCCATGCTCGCTGAATGGGATATAGATCAAACGCCTTGTCTCGGCTTATCAAAATTAGAGAATGATTAAGGGCCTGGGCCACTAGAATGCGATCGAATGGGTCGCGGTGATGAAGCGGTAAATGGCGATATTGAGCCGTATCAGCAAATGTGACTGGAAGCGTAGCGATATTTGCTGATACTATCTGGGGCTCGATATCCTCGAATTCGCCCTGCAAGGAAAGCTTGCCAATGTTAAGCTTAATCGCGATTTCCCAGAGACTGGCAACGCTGCAGAAAACAGTTTTGGAGATTTCAATTCTTTCCCTGGCTTCGTCAGGTAGATTTTCATCATCTGAGACAAACCAGATTAATGCGTGGGTATCTAGCAGAAGCTGGCTCATTCCATGTACTCTTTCATGTCTTCTAGTGGCGCATCAAAATCGTCAGGTAGGGGTAGCACAAACATGCCTTTCATTGTTCCTGCTACACGGTATTTTTTAGGTTCTTGCTCTGCCGCGTGATCTGGGGAGTGTTTTTCGACAAGATACTTTGCGTAGTGGAGAAGCTCTTGCTTTAAGGATTCGGGCATCTGAGCAACTGTTTGTAAGAGTTCGGTGTCTACCGTCATAGTTATTTCTCCTAATCACAATTTAGACATTGGGTATTGCTGACTTGGATCATGCATTTTGTAGAACATAGCAGCGCCACAGCCCTACGATCGCTTTATTCGATTACTCAGGTACCAAGTGGCGACAGCGCCACAGATCCCGAAGAGGAGGCTGCCGACGAAGGCGGAGCCGAAGGTGAGCAAGGTGTTGATGGCTGGAGGCGGGGTGTTGGCAGGGACGGGCAGCACGGTTTGGACAATTTCTGCGGCTTGGCCGGTGTAGCTGGAGGCGAAGAGGGATGCAGCGCTGATGCCGACGCTGGCGGCGGCGACGGTGCGGTTGAAGGTGCGCTCATTTTTGGCTTTTTCGATTTCGGTGATGCCTTCGACGGCGCGGATGAAGTTGTCCAAGGGTTTGAGGCCGGCGCTGAGGGCTTCGTAGTCTACTTGGATTTGGCCTAGACAGTTTCTCTCGGCAAAGTCCCCAAACCTCTTGAGGAAGCCCAGGCTGTCGGGATCGCTGAGCTTCTCTCTCGCACGCTCGGCGTCTTTATCAGTGTCTAGCTTTGCTAATTCGAGGATGCGATCGCTGTAGTTCCCGGTGTTGATTTTGATGGTGAACAAGTGATCCTGTAGATAGCCTAAGCTGGTCTCGTAGAGGTGTGACACCTGCAGCGCAGTCGATAGATCGATTTGGAGCTGCTTCAGGTCCAAGCTAGAGGCAGCGACGTAGGTCGGCAGAGATTTGATAATTTTTTGTATGACTCCAGAGCAGTCTTTGAGCTTATCTTTAATCTGACAACTCTGCTCGTAGGCCCACAGAATTTTGTTTCGGTAGTAAAATAGATAGATGAGATCTCGGTAGAACTGATTGAGAAATTCAGCAATCTCATCTTGGGAGAAATAGTGCGGAAACAGACAAACTAAAACGTAACGGTTGTCGTTGGATCCATCGAGTATTTCGTCCCGGCGCTCAAATTCAAACAGCATTGCCTCCTGATGAGAGCCCTTGCCCTTGAGATCAAATTGCCAATTTGCGCTGGGGATAACGTCTAGCGCGGTGCAGCAGTCCTTGGCTACTTCGACTGGGTCTTGGTGAGGCTCGGTAAGCTGCGCCCAGACAAGCCAGTTTTGGCCAATGCCACCGGGTATATTCTGAGTGTGCTCTAGAACAATTTTTTTGGTTTGTCGCAGCTTAGTTACTAGCGGCAGTGCCTCCCAAGCTGTATCTTTTTTCCCAGCGCAGTTAACCTGCAGGGCATAGGTATCGCCTAGCTTTACGGGGTAGTAGTAGCCCTCAAGGTCATCAGAAAAATCTTCAAAGCGTTCGCTGCCCAGTAACTCAACGTAGCCTGAAAAAGATTTTTCTGTGGACTGTAGCTCAGCGAGTTTTGCGTCTGTGAGCCGACCATTGCCGTAGATGCGCTGCCAGAAGCGGCGGCGGCTTTGACCAAGCTGCCCACGACTTACGCCCAGACCGTCGTGCAGGTCGTACAAAAAGAGATCGACATTCGGGTAGAGGACTTGACTCACAGGGGTGCTCAGCTAGCCTTCTGTATCTTGATGGATGGCCTCAACGGGGTCAGACGCAGTGAGGACTTGAGCTGGATAATCCAGCTTTTTGCTGATCATTGGCAAAACCTGGTCGATTTCTTGCAGGTAATCGCTAGCGTCGCGGGCAACATTTTGCCTACCGCTAGGTTCGACCTTGTCAATCTCTCCCGGGCGAGCCCATCCAGACATGCTGCGCTCTGCGGCACCACCAGGACCATTCACTAGCCAATCAAACGCATATTCATAGGGTCCTTCGAGGCTAGGGGTAGCCATGGCCAGGGTATCTAGCTCCGCTACGCGCGTGTTCAAAGTCTGGGCAATCTCAGCCATCTTTGCTGTCACAGCGCTGGGCAAGGCGGTTTGTTGCTGAAATAGCGCGTAGAAGAAGGCGCGGAGGATTTGGGTTTCGTTGTCAGTCATAGTCCTGATATGGAAAACGCGGCCCAAAAGTAGGGGTGAGCATAGGGATATTCAATTTTACTTTCTCTAAGAGCCTTGAGGCGGGTTCGTAAAGTGGGGGCTAATGCTGGTGGCAGTTTGGCCAACATGGCTTTCGTTTGGGCAATCACCTGCTGCCGCGTAGCCTGCCGCAGAAAAGTCTGAGCTTCCCTGAGGGCTATCTCTGGCGGCTGGTCTGCCTGCAGCTGTTCGTAGAATTTGACCACGAGCATAGCGCTGGCGGCTGACTCCACGCGCCATAGGGTACTGACGACGTGAGAGACGCCTGCCTTGAGGAAGGCGCTTACCAAGCCAACGTACTCGTCGGTGATGGTTTGGTTGCCGGTGACGGCGGTTTCGCAGGCGGCGAGGCAGACGAGCGGACAGTGGCTGAGGTCTAGCTCAATAATGTCGTTGAGGTCGAGGGTGTCCGGGCCGCTGAGGAAGAGGCAGGAGGCGGCTGGGTCTGCAGCGTCGTAGACGCCGTGGCCGGTGAAGTGGAAGATCTGGTGAGCCTCTTCTAGCTTTGCGATCACCTTTTCTCGTTGTGCCTCTCTGGCTTTAACGGTGGTGGGCGCAGTTGTGAGATGTTGTAGCATTGACTGCCGCACCAGCTCGGCCTCAATTTCAGCAAAGGGCAGGTCGTCTAGCTTTTTGTTTTTACCCCGGATGCTGAAGGTACTCTTAGGATTCTCGACAACCAGCATCTGCTGGTAGCTAGCTGCTGCGGGGCGACTAAGGCCTAGATGAATGCTGGGTAGGTAGGTGCAGGTGTAGCCATC
>JBCCAG010000782.1:0-2265 GCA_039814955.1 Cyanobacteria bacterium P01_A01_bin.135 | reverse complement strand
GGTGGAGCAGGCTGAAAGTGCTCCAGCAGAAAATCAATCATGGCGTGGACCTTCGGGGCCACAATGCGGCGACTGGGATACAGCAGCCAAATAGAAGAGGCGGTGACCAGGGGAAAGTCCGGCAGCACTTCAACCAAACCGTCAGACTTCAGGCTAGCGCTGACGTTCCAGAGCGATTTAATCCCGATGCCCATCCCCCGCTCAATCATCATGCGCATCGCCTCCCCATCGTTTACCGTGAGCGATCGCGGCACGCTGATGGTCTGCCCGTTCTCAAACTGCCACCGATTGTTTTCCGCCAGGATGACGCAGCGATGTGCGGTGAGATCGTCGGGCGTTGCGGGGGTGCCATGCTGCTTGAGGTAGGCGGGAGCGGCGACCAGTAGCCGCCGGTCAGCGGCGAGCTGACGCACAATCAGGCTGCTGTCGTCCAGACTGGCGTTGCGAATAATCAGGTCATAGGCCCCCTCCACCACGTCAAGCACCTCATCCGAGAGCCGCAGGTCAAGGCTGACCAACGGATAGCGCGCCTGAAACGCCGCTAGCGCTGGAATGATATACATACGGCCAAAAGAGCCAGGCATCGCTATTCTCAATAGACCTTGTACCTTTGTCCCTTGCCCTCGAACGGCACTAAGGCCAGCTTCCAGGGTCTCTAGGGCCTCCTGGGCATAGGGCAGAAACGCCTCGCCATCGGTGGTCAGCGATACGGCCCGGGTGGTGCGATTGAACAACCGAAAGCCAACGGTTTGTTCAAGCTTGACCAGGCGGGCGCTGGCGCTGGCAGGAGAAAGCGACAGGTCCTGCGCTGCCGCTGAGACGCCGCCCAGCGCCGCAATCCTCAGAAACAAGCGCAGCGAAAGAATATCCATTTGTCAAAAATATCCGAATTATCATTTCACGAAAGTCCGATTATCTTTTTTACACGAACGATTATCATGCGGGTACCGTTCCTCACACCAAAGGAGACAGCCTAATGAAAGCGATCGCTTACCCCAATGCAGGGCCAATTTCAGCAGAAGATGCCCTGATTGAATTTGAAGCTGAAACACCCCAGCCCGGCCCGAATGACCTACTAGTCGAAGTTCGCGGCGTCTCGGTGAACCCGGTCGATACCAAGGTGCGCAGCCGCATGCAGCCCGAAAACGGGCCGCGCATTCTGGGCTTTGACGCGGCTGGGGTTGTCAAAGCGGTTGGCCCAGCGGTGACGCGGTTTCGGCCAGGGGATGAGGTCTTTTATGCCGGCGACATCACCCGGCCTGGCAGCAACGCCGAACTCCAACTGGTAGATGAGCGTATCGTGGGCCGCAAGCCGTCGTCGCTGAGCTTTACCGAGGCCGCTGGGCTGCCCCTCACCAGTATTACCGCCTGGGAAATCCTGTTCGACAGCTTTGGGCTCCGGGAGGGAGGCGGCGCTGGTGAGGCTTTGCTTGTCATCGGCGGCGCTGGGGGCGTCGGCTCTATTTTGATTCAGCTGGCCAACCAACTCACTGGGCTAACCGTGATTGCCACGGCGTCGCGGGATGAGACCCGCGCCTGGGTGGAAAAGATGGGCGCGGACCATGTGGTCAACCACCGCAACTCCTTAGACGAAGAAATGAAAGCCCTGGGCATTTCCCCCCGCTACGTCGCCTCCCTCACCCACACCGGCAGTCACTATGAGGCTATTCAGGCGCTGATTAAGCCGCGCGGCCACATCGCCCTGATTGATGACCCGGAATCGCTAGATGCTAAATCCCTTAAACCCAAAGCGCTTTCTTTGAGCTGGGAATTTATGTTTGCTCGCTCGATGTTCCAGAGCGAAGACATGGATGTGCAGCACCGGCTGTTGAACCGGGTCACGGACCTTGTGGATGACGGCACGCTGATTTCGACTGTTAACTACCATGGCGGCCCGCTGACCGTGGAAAATCTGCGGGCGGCCCATGAGCTGCAGGAAAGTGGCAAGGCAATCGGCAAGACGGTGCTGCATGGACTGGCAGTAGGCGTTTAGTTATGAATAATCGCCGCCCAGATCCCGAACTAGCCGCCAATAAGCAGAACGCGATCGCTTTGCCGTTGCCTCGTGATAGCGTCATACAGCACCAGCTGAGAAAATAATCACACTCGCATCAGACAGGACCACACTTGTCTCGTGAATCCAGAAATTATCCTATACATCCTCGATATGCTGGGCGTCATGGTGTTTGCCGTCAGCGGAGCCCTAGCTGCCGGACGTCAGCAGCTCGATCTACTGGGCGTTTTGGTCATTGCAATGGTCACGGC
>JBCCAG010000100.1:0-8766 GCA_039814955.1 Cyanobacteria bacterium P01_A01_bin.135 | reverse complement strand
TTCATGGTCTGTGTCAGTAATCCCCCCAATCCATTGGCCTGTGATGCTCCTATGGTAGGTTGTTGCCGCTGCAGACCTGGCCCGACCCGTGACTAAATCTCGCCGACGATGACGCGCTCACCGGTAGGCGCAAGGGGCGCAGACGCTTCTGAGCGGGTGACGAAAACCTCCTGGGCTTTGACCCCCTCCGGAATGCTCTCGGGTGGGTTGAGGGTAACAAATACTGAGCCACTCTCGTCAGTGGTAAACTCCCCGCATAGGAAAGGCTGCCCATTATCTAGGGAGAGCCACATACGGTATACCTGCTCGGGGGGCAGCGGCGGCAGATCGGCGATGGAGACGACAACCTGCTCCCACTGGCCGGGGGTGAACAGCAGCGTCCCGGCTGAGTCGCTGCCCTGGAGGGCGACAAGGCGGCTCTTGGGGCGCTGCAAAATTGAGGCAACTTCCTGGCTACCCTGGTCGCTATTTTGGGCAAAGCTAAACTGTCGCCGCAGGCGGAAGTTATCGGCCGCCAGCAGCAGCAGCGCCGGAATCGATAGGGCCGCAATGAGTCTGGCCCAGGGCCGTGAGCGGCGATCGCGGGAGGTGGGAGGGCTAGCCGCAATCGCCGCATTGGCAACATTGGGAGTGCTGACCGCATTCGCCTCGCTGGCGACATCGGCTTGATAAGCTGCCACAAGCCTGTCTTCTAGGTCAGCGGGTGGGGTAACCTTGTCCAGCCCGTGGGGAATTAGCTGCAGGCTGACCTGCAGGGCCTCTACTTCTCGGCGCATTGCTGAGTTTTCCCTGAGCAGTTGCGCGACCTGTGTCGCTTCGTCAGCGGTAAGGTCTCCCAGGACGTACCCAGCTGCTAATGCTTGCTCCTCATTTGATAGTGACTGTGCCATATTTTCCTCGTTCATGTGACTGCGCTCCCCAGCAGTCGTCGCAGGGTAATCAGCCCTTTACGGGCATTTGTCTTTACTGTTCCTAGGGGTAAATTGAGCTGCCGAGCAATGTTAGATTGGCTGATGCCCTGATAGAAGTTCATCTCCAAAATTTGCCGCTGCTGGTCTGGTAGCTGGGCTAGGACTCGCTTCATGGCTTGCTGCTGCTCTTCTAAGGACGCGGTTTCTAATGGCGTTGAGGCCGTTAGCTCGGCTGGCGGCAATACCTTGAGCTGGTCTAGCGATCGCTGCTGGCTGCTGCGCTGCTTTAGCCGGTTGAGGGCCCGGCTCCGAGTCACTAAGCAGAGGTAGGTGCTCAAAGCTGCCCGGCTGGGGTCAAACTTTTCCTGCTTCCAGAAATTCAAGAATACGTCTTGAGTTAGGTCCTCTGCCTCACTAGCGGTGCCGAGCATCTTTAGAGCGATTGTGTAAACGAGACCGCTGTAGCGCCTATATAACAGTCTAAGCGCATCTTGGTGACCGCTCTTCAGGTGTTCGATCAGCTCGGCATCAGATGCACT
The DNA here is from genome assembly GCA_039814955.1 of Cyanobacteria bacterium P01_A01_bin.135. Lineage (GTDB taxonomy): Bacteria > Cyanobacteriota > Cyanobacteriia > CAKZMO01 > CAKZMO01 > JBCCAG01. The sequence continues at coordinate 7,316 of JBCCAG010000100.1, read as the reverse complement.
GTCGGCAAAACGGGCCATAGGTCATGGGAAATAGCGAATCGCTGGGTCAAAAATATACATCTGGAATATATATTTTGAGATTACTACGTTGCCACGCGAGTCACAATTAACGATAGATAAGGATAAGTAAGTAGGAAAGTATCCCTGATTGCGCTGACCTCTAGGTAGAGGGCAATCAGGGACGCTCTGAGCTTAGACTTTTCCTAAACCCCTGACTAGCCTGTTTGCATGGCTACTAAGATCCTAGGCCTGAATCGCGAAGCTGTCGGCGCTTAGCATTGGAGACCCTTCGACGGTGGCAATTTTTTCCCCTGCACCAAAGCCAGCCCCCGCGCCGTTCGGATTGTAGTACAGGGCTCCGTTGGTCGTGCTGTAGGCAATGGTGGCCTCACTGAGTGCGGCCGCTCGGGCGCTGGTGACAACGGCAAATTCGCTGGCCGCCAATGCTCCAGGGCCGATTCCGCCTAGAGCCGAGAAGACGTCGATGCCCAGCGCAATGCGGTCTTCGGACCCGAAGTTCCGGATCCGGTGATTACCCTATCATTTCCAGCGAACCCGAAAATTAAATCGTCGCGATCGCCGCCCCGCAGCCGGTTGTTGCCAGAGTTACCGATCAGAATGTCGCCGAGGTGCTGAATTCCAGCCGCATCTTCAAATAGGTCGCCGATGATTGCGTTGACCAAGTTAACAAGTAGAGGGTTCATGGTAATTCTCCAAGAAAACAGGCGAATGAGCGAAGTTCTTTGTTCTGTAGGAGATACCGCGGTCGAGCAAAATCGGTTTTAAAGGAAAACTTTTTGAGTCGGGCGGCTCAATGCTATTGGTCTCCCTGGCGTTGTATAGCAATCCTACGTGATTTATGAGAGGAGGGGCGGGCACAGCCCGCCCCTCCTCTCACTTCACAGTTCATAAGCGATCCTAGATTGCTATAGCTGTAGTAAAAGTTAGGGCGCTGGGGATTAGAACAGTGCGTCGCCCCGCAGCAGCTCTAAGAAGACAAAGGTGGCCGGGGGCTGCAGTGAATTGGCGGCGATCGCGGCACCCACCACCCGCACCAGGGGCACCGGCAGCGATCGCACCTGAACGCCGTCGGGAATAGGCAGCGCCGCCAGCCTCGGCAGGATAGCCGCCCCTAGGCCCTGGGCCACCATGCTGACGATGGTGGAGTCTTCTTTAATTTCGTAAGCGACGTTCAAGGTTTGGTCCCACTGGGCCCAGTGACGGCGCACCGCCGAGGTGCATTCGGCATAGTTGTAGAGGATGAAGTCATGCTGGGCCAGATACTCCCAGCTTAAGGTCTCTGGGGTCTGCACCTGCTCCGGCAATAGCACCACAAACTCATCGCGCACCACCTCCCAGGTCTCAAATTCCTCTGAGCGGGGCAGCGGCAGCAGCCCAATATCCGCCCCCCCTTCCCGCAGCGCCCGCTCCACCCCCAGCGGGTCTAGCTCATCTAGGGAAATATCAACGCCGGGAAAGCGCTGGCAAAACTGGGCAATCACCGGGGGAAGCAGGTGGGTGGCGGCGCTGCGGAACGAGGCAATGCGCAGATGGCCGCCGTTCAGCCCTTTGTGGGAGTTGACCTCAGACTCGATCCGCTCCTGAAGCTGCAGAATCTTGCGGGCGTGGGTCAACACCCGCTCCCCCACGGGCGTTAACCGAGCGCCGAACCGACCCCGGACCAGCAGCAGCACCCCTAGATCATCTTCCAATGTGGCGATGGCGCGACTGACCGCCGACTGGGACAAATCCAGGTGAATCGCAGCGGTGGAAAAGCTGCCGTGCTTAGCGATCGCTGCCAAAACAGAGAGATGCGAAATGTTCATTGGGTTCGTCTATTCGCTTTCTGCATAGATACTAATCGCCAGGTGTTTTGATCTGCTCGTGAGGGGCTGTTAACTTAGCATTAATACCAGTCATAAAGGGTAGTGACTCATCTCTAGTTAAGGGCACCTTAAAATTACTATATCCTCTGAAAGATTCTGCCCTTTTGAGGATAAGGGATATTACGGTGCAGTCTATGCGGCGTCTTTTAGTACCAGCGCGGTTTGTTTTTGAAACCCACCAGTGCTAGCGCTGTAAGCGTCACTATGCTTTTGCTGAGGTTGCCTACATCGCGTTCTATAACTGTCTATGTTTGAGCTAATTTCCTATCAAGTGTTTCGGAATACCCCCGGCGTTAAGTTCTTTGATATTACTATTGATGATTCGAACGCTCGCGATCTGGTTTTTCACAATGGCCCAGCCGTCAGCCCCAACAATGACGCTAACAACAACTGGCAATTTTATCTTCACCCGCGGCAAGAAGACAACCTGCTGGCGCTGAACGGTGGACGTACGTTTTGCCTCGTAAATCTATCTTGGGACATACCTTTTCACATTGTTAGGTTGGCGGCTAACGGTGATATTTTACGCATTCCCCCGGGCACCTTCCACCGCTCTATTTCAGACCCCGACGGGTCGCTGGTGCTCAACCAAGCGGTGCGGCAAACTGACGCTACCTTGGAGGGTGAGTTTCGCGTCTACAACAGCAGCAAAATTCCAAAGCTGCGGCAGGTGCTGACCCGTTACCTCGACCCAGCGGCTGAGGACCACGACGATCGCGATACTTGGGGCGGCTCCCATCTGCGCGCCGCTTAGATGCCATCAAATCGTTTTGGTTCTCAGCCGAAGCAGCCGGAAGCCAAGTGACATGCCGCCTGCATAAAGCTTTGCGGCGGCTGTGATCCCGCTCTGTCGACTGCTGCAGCCGCGTCGTGATCAGCTGACGAACCTTAGCGCTGACAAGCATGACTCAGCAGTAGCTCGCCGTTTGGCAGCTGGTAAAGGCCTTGGGGTTCAACCATGGGGTCACCGGGTTGCCAGATTTCTTCAGTAGGAACGGGCTGCACGTCACCAGTGGAATAGTGGGTGGTCGTGTTGCCGGGTTGTTCCGGCAGGCCGCCACTACCGATGACGACAAAGCTGCCGCCGTCCTGGTTGCGGACAACGCAGCTATTGGTGATGAGGCCCTCGGTATTGATCACGCTTTCGGGAAGATCAGCGAGGCTGTTCTGGATGAAGCTGACGTCGGGAATAGTCACGGCCCCAGATACGCCCCCGGTCGCGTTAATATCGACGCGATTGTTGCCGTCCAGCGGGCTGGGATTAGCGCTGAGGGAGGCTAGGGAAAAGTTTTCGCCGAAGAAGGCAGGGGTGTCAAGTATGATGCTGCCCCCTATACCCTCCTGGGCAAAGGCAAAAACATCACTGTCATCAAAGGCAATTACGGTATCAGCGGTTATTCTAATGTCTCCCCCGCCTTCAGTGCCGCTTTGGACGAAGGTCTGAATATCCCCATCGCCCGACAGGCGAACGTCGCTAGCGCGAATCTCAATGGCACCACCCGCGAAGGATGCAGCCTGCGTGGTGATATCGCTATCTTCGAGGGCCAAGAGATCATCTAGGGTAATAAAAATACTGCCGGCATCGCCTTGAAGATTACCGGCGGGACGGGGCAGCGCTTCGCTGTCCGCCTCTGGAACACGGCGGCTCCGGGAACTGATGGCAGCGCGATCGCCGAGGGTCAAGTTTCTCGCCCGAAAGATAATGTCCCCACCGCTGCCGTTGGCGCGCCTACCCACTTCTGAGGAGACGGTACTGCTGAAAAGGTCGACATCGCTTGCTTGAATATCAACGAGCCCCGCATTACCTTGCCCAAAGGTGCTTGAGGATATCTCTGCGCCGTTGCTCGCGCCCAACTGCTCAGTACGCAGCACAATGTTCCCGCCGCGTCCCCTGCCAGTTGAATTGATGACGGTGGTGATGCTGCTGCCATTGAGGGCAATGCGCTCGGCCGCAGTGACGCTGATACTCCCCGCATCCCCTTGCCCAGCCGTGCTAGCCGTAATATCTGCTCCGCTATCGAGCTGCAGCGATCGCGTGTCAATGGCGATGCTGCTGGGCTGAGAGGCGATCGCCCCGCGGTCTATGGCAGTGGAGATGGTGCTGTCGCTGAGCTCAACCAAGGTCGCCTCCAAGATTTCGATTGCCCCGGCATTACCGTTACCGGAAGTGGCAGCCGTAATCTGAGAGTTTCCGCTGAGCCGTAGCTGCGGCGCTCGCAGGATGATTTGCTGTGAATTACCGGTAGCGCCAGCCTGGACGGAGGTTGTAATTTCACTGGAATTGGTTAGGGTTGTGCTTTCTGATGAATCGATCAAAATTCGCCCTGCGCTCCCTTGTCCAGCAGTACTTGAGGTGATTTGGGAGTTGCTGTCCAAGGCTAGCTGCCCCGTTTGAATATTGATCTCTCCCAGTTGGTCATCATCCGGCGACGCAACGACTGTACCGGCTCCAATTGCGGTAGAAATAGAGGCATTGTCAGATAGCGACACAATATCAGCGCCTCGTACAGCAATGCTTCCTGGCTGTCCGGTATTGAGGCTGGTACCCTCGGGTCTACCACCAATTGAGGTAGAGGCTGAAATCTGACCACCGTCAGCAAGGTTCAGATGATTGGTCTCGATAGCAATATTTCCCCCGTCTCCAAGGCCTAGGGTTTGGGCAGAAATGAGACTCGGTATTTCGGTTGAAGAGCGGCCAATTACCTCAACTAGCTGGCTGGCGCTGATCCTGAGATTGCCGCCCGGATTGTCTCCGAGGGTACTGGTAGAGACCTCCCCGCCACCCAGAATTCTGAGTTGCCCAGTCTCGATGCTGAGATTTCCCGCTGGATTCTCCGGCAGGCTCGATGACTGAGTCGTTATTCGGCTACGGATGAATATCTGCTCATCTGGGTCAAAAACGATAAAACCTAAATCGTCGTTGGCATCAGCACCCAGCGCAAACCGCCCTCCCGCGACTTCTACCCGCTCAGAGGCCTCAATAGTGAGATCGCCTGCCTCTCCAGAGCCTATGGCGGAGGTTGTGATTCCTGCACCAGCGTCGACGGTTAATCTACCCGTTTCAACCCTAATGCTACCGGCGTCCCCACCCAAATTAGACAATGTCCCTAGCCCTCCCACTCCTGATAGCTCGATTGAGTCAGACGCAGCCACGAACAAATTGCCCCCATCCCCTGAGCCTCTTTCCGTTGCTGCTGTGGCTTCGGCATCGCCTTCGACCACGAGTCTTCCAGTGATGATTTCAAGATCTCCCGCATTTCCGGCGCCTCTCGTACGAGTACGCAAACTTCCATCGATTAATCGCACTTGATCAGTGGCATTGATGCTTAAGCCTCCCGCATCTCCAGAGCCAAATGTCTGAGTCGATATTTCGGCTGCGTCTTCTACAGAAATTGAGCTGGCCGTAAGCGACACATCACCTCCACGAGCGGTCGAATTCGCGTTGGAAAGATTAAAAATTCGTCCTGCTTCACTGGCAATCGTACTAGATAATCTGCCGCTCGCCGATTGCCCAACCACCTCGATTGTGTCAGCGACATCGATAGTCACAGATCCTCCGCGACCCGGTTGCAGAGTTTCTCTGCTGAGCCCGAAGGTAGACGCCGTAATAGCAGCGCCGTCACGGACAGCTAGCTGGTTCGCCTCAAGGCTGATATTGCCCCCATCTGCGAGTCCAAAGGTAGCGGTAAAGATAGCGCTAGGCTCCTCCCTACTTCCATTACTATCAGTCCCCAAAAGCTCGATGCCCTGAGAGGCATTAATAGCCAAATCCCCCCCTTGACCAACACCAAACGTGCCATTGCTAATTCTAGCGCCGGCAGCAATCGTCAAATTATCCACTTCAATGAGTGTATTGCCCGCATCCCCAGTGGCTCTGGCGTCTACGTCATTGGAGATCGCCGAATCTCCGCCGCTTAAACGCAGCTGACCTGTTCTCAGGGTTATATCGCCGCCTCTGCCAGTGCCAAAATCCCCCTCAGGACCTGTGAACAAACCCGTGGGGTTGCTGTCGTCAATCTCGTCGAATATGTCAATTGACTCTGTCGCATCGACAAGAATGTTCCCGCCCCTCCCAGTACCAAATGCCCCTGCCTGAATCTGAGCACCATTGCTGACGATTAGGCGATTTGTGTCAATCGAAAGGCTGCCGCCGATGCCAGTTGCGCCACGATTGACGGTTGTTGAGATTTTACTAGGGTCCTCCGATTCGAGAATAATACCGGTCACTTCTACTGAATCAGAAGCGCGGATCACAATATCTCCTGCATTGCCCGTTCCGCCGCTAGGGGTCAGCGCAAGCGTCGAAGCGCGAATCTGCGCGCCGTCCACCAATCTGACACTTTCAGCATCAATTCTAATATCGCCAGCATTTCCACGACCTGTCGTATCAGAAGCAATGTCACCGCCAGTCAGAAAACCATCAGGGAAGGAACTCCCCCCTATCGCAAAACCAATCACTTCTAGATCCCTTGTCGTGATTGTAATATTTCCCCCTTCCCCAGTTGCGGTGGGTCTTACAAGGCTTCCAAGATTTCCACCATCTACGGTGACCCTATCTGAAATGTTGAGGGTAATCTCTCCGCCATCACCATCACCAGACGCAAAAGAACTGACTTGCGATAAATTCTCTAGGCGCAAGCGGTCTCCTGAAAAGTCGATATCGCCACCGTTACCATTCGAAATTATGCTAGAGAAGAAACCAACAGAGATATTGTCGGCACTTAGGGTAATATCTCCAGCCTGCCCTTGGTCAGAGGAAGAGCTGAGAGAAGAACGCGCTTCTAAGCGCGCTGTGCCGGCAGCCAGTAATTTAATCTCACCCCCCTGAGCAATGTCAGAGGAAGTATCGATAGAAGTTCCTTCAGCTAGTTCTATGTCTCCTCGTGAATCGATGAATACTGAGCTACCGCTCCCTCCCTCACCGTCAACAACAATACCCCTGCCGCCAAAGCCGTTTTCGCCAATTAGGATGTTTCCAGGGGGTAGGGAAGGATTGCTTCTATATTGGTTCGTGATTAACACCAGCCCATCTGGCACGTTGATGACAATATCACCCATAGATATCTGAGAGCCGGACGGGACATCTGACAATTCTGGAGACTCAAAATTGAAGAGATCGTCAAAGAAGAAATCAGCATTAATGCCTGTAATGCCGGGCATACCTACCTGAGAAGGCTCAACACCGGCGCGAATATCCACAGTTGGTTGCAGGCTGCCATCAACCAATACTTGTGTGCCATCAGACAATTGAACGGTTTCGCGAATGAAGTCTAGTCCTAAGGTACCTACGTCCACACCAGTAACAAAGATCGTACCGACGTCAACTGACCCGCCAGCTAAGATATGAAGCGAAGAGCCTAAATGATTGTTGAAGGCAACATCGCCCAATGCGCGGATGACCGGATCTTTAGGGCTAAATAAGTCTCCTAC
>JBCCAG010000414.1:0-4249 GCA_039814955.1 Cyanobacteria bacterium P01_A01_bin.135 | reverse complement strand
CTGAATACGCTGTTTTTCTCCAGCGCTATCTTTACGATGAAGCTGCGCAAGTCTAAAACCAGTACGCTCCGGCCAGGACTGCTCTATCACGGCGGGGCTGCTGTCGCCCTGGCGCTGCTGTGGGGCCTGGGTGTCTTGCCGCTGCTGTCGGCCCTTACATTCGGCGTTGCCTTGTTGAAGCTTGCTGTGGTGATGTGGCAGCGGCGCTGGTACTGCACCTGCCACTTTGGCCATGCGGCCCGCTTTGAGACCCACTTTGCGTTGGTCTACACGTTCTTGGCGGCGCTGACGGTGCTGCCGGCACGGCTCCCCGCAGCGTGAGTAACAGCAGTCATCGATAGGACGATTCTGTGCTTAGACTAGGGACAGCAAGACTCAGAGCCGAACATTGGGCAATGCTCGATGAGAATCTAGAATGACCGAGCTAGACCTTCCGACCTGGGAATACCAAATGGCACGTCCGTCCAGTGCGGTAAAGCCCTGGGTAAGCGCTTACAGCGGCTACCGCGAAGCGATTGGCTATCCGATTTGCCGGCTTGAAGTGCCAAAGGCTCGCGTTATTCTAATCTTAGGTTTCGGGGACGGCTTGCGTATTCGCTCTGCAGACGCCAAACTGAAACCCAGCCAGTACAGGGCATTCGTCGTTGGATTGAACGAAAGGTCGCTGCTAGTTGAGCATGGCGGAGCACAGTGCGGAATTGAAGTAGAACTTGTGCCTTGGGCTGCGCAGCGGCTATTTGGCAGAGCGGCCAGCGAATTGGCACAACAGGTTACTGCCCTGGAAGATGTTTGGGGAAGCCGCGCCAACTCACTCGTCAATCAACTGGGCGAGATGCCTTCTTGGGAAGAGCGCTTCCATCTAGTAGAAAAATTCTTAGCAACGCGGTTCACATCATCGAACCAAACTGCCCGACAGGAAATTCAGTGGGCCTGGAAGCAGCTTGAACAGCGAAAAGGCTGTATTCCCATCCGGAATCTTGCTAAAAGCATCGGCTGGAGCGATCGCTACTTTGCAACCTGTTTCAAAGAGCAAATCGGCATCACACCAAAAGCAGCAGCACGGCGGCTCCGCTTCAACCACGCTCAGCGGCTTTTGAGTTCTCCAGAGCCCGTACCCCTAAGCGAGATTGCTGCGACTTGCGGATATAGCGATCAAAGCCACTTCACCCGAGAATTTCGCGCATTTTCCCAATGCTCTCCAGCAGTTTATCGAAAAGCGCAGTTTGAGACCCTTGCTGGCACCTCAGGAAATGCCATCCAGCTGGTAGAAAGGTCAAATTTATTCAAGACCTAGCCTCCTGATTACGCCTAGTATGTTGGCTATCGTCACCGTGAGGCTGAAAATATGGCTAGCGAAGTGTCTTACCTAGAGATCGGGGCAAAGGACGCCGAAGAGACAAGGCAATTTTTTGAGCAGCTCCTTGGCTGGCGCTTTACCCCCATGGGCGACAAAGGCGAGGGATGGTTCCAGATGCCGTCCATTAGGGCTGGTTTGCACGGCAACGATTCGGAACCTCAGCTCTTGGTCTTCTTTCGTGTGGATGACTTGGAACTGGCGATCGCTCAGGTTAAGAAGCTCGGTGGAGCGGCTGACCGGCCAGGAGACAATGAGCCTGGTTTTGGAAGGTTCTGCATCTGCTGCGATCCTCAGGGGGTTCGTTTCGGGCTACATCAATCCCCTGGCCGTTAGCAGGCAATCATCTCTCTTCAAAATGAGTAGGACTCACTAACCCTTGGCGGGACTATAGTTTGGGGTTCATTGCGTAGTGTAAGAACGCCCAGAACGAAGCCAGTGCCACCAGCACACGTGGCCATAAAAGCCATATCCATGGGGTACGGAATAGTCCCTTATCTAAGGTAGATCCCATCTCCAAAACGGTATTAATCCGATTATTGGTTGGGACCGCTCCGAGTAACACAATGCCCATGTATATAACTAAACTCGCAAGTCCAATACGAAGGAGGTAGACCTCAGTTCGGGTATGGTTTGCGATATTCAGGGCGATCGCACCTGCCAGCAAGGCAACAGAGATGAAAGGTAGCTGCCACACGGCTCCTTGTCTGAGCAGCGCTGTAATCTCTGGCATGGGCAGATTACCAAGGCTGGCTCCAACGACAGGCACATTGGCGAGCAGTAAAAATAGGTCTGTGCCAAGAATAACGGTAAAGAGGGTCAAAACGCCGATAAGGGCTATAGATTCTACGCTCATGGCGTCTACTCAAATGACTAATACATCTCGTCTTCGGTATGGGTCATAATCTTTGCATCTGACTTCGGATAAGCCACGCAGAGCATGACATAGCCCGCCTCTAGCTGATCGTCATCCAAAAAAGATTGGTCAAGCTGATCGACCTCCCCTTTTAAGATTCTTCCAGCGCAGGAGGAGCAGGCCCCAGCGCGGCAGGAGAAAGGCAGGTCAAGCCCCTGGGCCTCAGCCACATCTAGGATGTACTCGTCCTCTGGAACATCGACGGTGGCATCAATGCCTTCGTCTTCATTGACCAGCGTGATTTTGTAGGTTTTTGCCATAGCTTATTAAGTACGCGGAGGGACGATACCTATCCCTCCACACGTAAATTACTTGGAAGTGCTGTCGTTAAGAATGGTCCCAATCAGGGCGGATGCCCTTGCGGCTGTTGAGGAAGCGGTCGATCGCCATCGCCGCCACACAGCCATCTCCTGCTGCCACCACCGCCTGCTTAAAGGGCGTGTTGCGGATGTCCCCCACGGCCCACACGCCTGATACATTAGTGGCCATCATTTCATCCACCTCCACACCCCCGTCAGGCTTGAGCTGTACCGGGTCGTCAACGAAATCCGTGATGGGTTTGGAACCGCTCTGGTACACAAACGCTCCCTCCACGGGAAGCAGCACCGGCTCCTTTGCCTCCTTAGGCTTCACCTGCACGCCAGTGACGCCCATTTCACCCCCCAGAATCTCCAGCAGCCGGGAGCGGTTCCAGTGCTTGATGTTAGGGCGTGCGAGCAGGTCCTGGACGTGGGGGTCTTCTGCCGGCGGGTCCTTGAGGGTGACCCAGTGCACCGTAGAGGCAAACTTAGTGAGCACCTGAGCCTCCTCAACCGCCTCTGGGTTCAGCCCCACCACCGCCACCTCGCGATCGCGGTAGAAGGCCCCGTCGCAGGTGGCGCAGTAGCTCACCCCCCGGCCCAGGAACTCTGACTCGCCTTTGAATGAGGCAGTGCGGCCCATGGCACCCGTAGCAAGCACCAAGGCCCGACCTTTGAAGGTGCCCTCCGGGGTGTATACCGTCTTGAGCGGGCCTGAGACATCAATGTTGAACACCTGCGCTCGCCGGTAGTCGGTGCCGAAGGCGATCGCCTGGTCCCGCATTACCTCCAACAGTGCCTCGCCGCTAATGTCCCCCGCCACACCAGGGTAGTTGGCGATTTTGTGGGTAATGGCCAGAGCCCCCACCGCCGGATTCTTGTCTAGGATGACGGTCTTAAAGTTTGCCCGCGAGGTGTAGAGAGCGCAGGTACAGCCAGCGGGGCCGCCGCCAATGATGACAACGTCGAATTCAAGGGTTTCCATTGTCATGCTTAGGTTACGAGGAACTGGACAAAATTTCGACTAGCGGCAGCCTGGGCGTCGATGTGGCCTGCTGCCAGAAATCCAGGATTACCGGGCTTACCTTGAGGTGATGGGTGTAGTGGAAGAAGTGGCGACCTTTGGGGCAGCTCCAGAGGCGATCGCCCGGCTCTAGGTACTGCTGCCACAGGCCGTGGGCGTTTGGATCGACGATGGCATCGTGGGCTCCGTGGCACACCAGCAAAGGCACATCCACACCACCGGGAGAAAGCTGACTGTGCTCCGCCAGGGAGTGAGGAGCCAGCTCACCGTCTAGGACAGCTTCTAGGCGGTTCGCCAGTCCAGCAGACCTGGCAGCGCTTGGGCATCCCAGCAGTAAAGTCGCCATCTGCGTCAAAATCATGCGGCGGCTGCAGGGCAGTCGGTTGCGCAGGGCATAGTAGTGGGCCTGCCACACCACCACCGGGTTAGCCCCCACCGATAGCAGCGTCAAGGATTTAACGCGAGCGGGATACAGCCGGGCATACAGCAGCCCCAAGGTACCGCTGAGGCCATGTCCCACCAGGTGCATTGGTTCATGCCGCTGCATGTAATTGTCCAAAAGGGATAGGGCAGCGCGGAAGCAGCAGGGCTCATCCATGGTCTGGTGGTAAGCCCAGTAGTGCATCTCAGCCTGGTAGTTGAGCAGCTTGTACAGG
>JBCCAG010000456.1:0-3953 GCA_039814955.1 Cyanobacteria bacterium P01_A01_bin.135 | reverse complement strand
GCCCGCCGCCTCTAGCAGCGGCAGCAGAGCCTGGGTAACGTGAATAGTGCCGAAGGTGTTGACGTTCAAGGTGTGGGTGAGCAAGTCACGGCTGATGGTGAGGATGGTGGCGTTGCCGTCAGGGTATATGCCGGCGTTGTTAATTAGCACATCCAGGCGATCGCAGCGCTGCTGGAGCTGGTCTGCCGCCCCCTCGATGCTGGCGTCGTCGGCGACATCCAACTCTAGGGCCTGAACCTGAGTGCCAGATGAGTCGAGCTTGGCGGCGGCGGCCTTCCCTTTATCCCAGGAGCGAGAGCCGATGAGGACGCTGAATCCGGCCTTCACCAGACCCTGACAGATGGCGAAGCCAATGCCCCGGTTGCCGCCGGTAACTAGCGCGGTTTTGCTCTGAGTCATCGTCATTTCTTCCTTCTAAGATAACGGTAGGCCTCTTCTTGGGGTTACCCGCCTTCGGCGGGTTAGGTGCTCAGTAAATGCGATCGCCCCGGCCTAGTAGGTCAGCTGGCGGCGGTGCTTTTGGGCAAACATTTTCCAAGTGGTGGGCTCCTTCCTCGTAATGGCCTTGAAGTTATCGAAGGTGGCGTCGGCGTCAGGAATTTGACCGGCTGCATTCAGCTGAAACTGGGTATGGATGCAGTTCATGTAGGCGTTGGGGTAAATGCCGTCGATGCCATCCTGCAGGGCGCTCTCTAAGAACGCTTCGGGCGGGTGCGCCTTAGCGCGAAAAGGCTGCCCGGTTACCTCAGTGAAGATTTGAGCGATTTCGTCAAAGGTTTTGGCGTCATAGCCCAGGGGAATCGTCTGGCCTGCGTAGCGATCGCTCTCCCGCAGGGCATGGGCGGCAACCAGGGCGAGATCCTCAGCGTCGATCCAGCTCCAGCGGGCGTCCCCCACGTAGTGGTGAATGGTGTCCTTCTCTAGCCAGCGGTACCCGGGACCGGTGATGTTTTGCATAAAGGCTTCAGGGCGCAGGTGGGTGTAGCTGAAGCCCAGCTTTTCGATGTAGGCCTCGATGAACTGGTGCCAGCCCCAGTGGGCGACCTCGTTGGTGGGAGCCGTAGACGCGCCGATGTGAACAATATGCTGAACCCCCGCCTGCTGAGCCGCGTCCAGAAAACGCTTGCTTTGGCGTAGCATATCGACGGTGTAGCCCGTCAGCAGCAGGGCGCGGTCTACCCCCGCGAGAGCCGGGGCGATGGTATCCAGGTTGTCTAGATCGAGGATGACGCTGTCAATGCCCTGCGCTTTGAAGGCCCGAACTTTCTCGGGCGATCGCGTGGCGGCTATAACCCGGCTGTCTGCCGCCGCCGTGAGCTGCTGGATAACGCCACCACCCACTTTACCTGTTGCGCCAAGAACTAAGATGTTAGGGGTTTCTGCCATAGGCCCAGGTAATCACGCTGCCGTTGGGGAGGAGGCCCTGACCGTGATGCGGCGGGGCGCTGCCAGCAAAACCTATCAGCTTGCTAAAACAGAAGTCTTGAACATTCTTGCGATTTGCCGAAGCTGCAATGTTTCTTTATTCTTCGCCGCTAGCGCAATACCCCGGACTGCACCTGATACTGACCAGGGGTCACCTGCAGCAGCCGCTTAAACTGGCGGGTGAAATGGCTCTGGTCCGCAAAGCCGGCCTCCTCCGCGACGCGCTTCAGCGGCAGGCCCTGCAACAACAGCTGCTTAGCCCGCGCCACCCGGGCGCTGATTTGGTACTGGTGCAGCGGCAGCCCCACCTGTTGACGAAATAGGCGATGCAGATGGTACGGGCTGAGATCCACCAGCTGCGCTAGGTCCTGCAGGGTGACGGTCTCGGAGAGGTGAGCATCGAGGTAGGCCTGCACCTGCTGCACGCGGCGACGATCCCGTTGGGGCTTTGGCTGTGGGCGGCGCTGCTCGGCGTGGCGGGCTACCAGCTGGCTGAGGCAAGCGAGCAGCCGCTCGGTGTGCTCCAAAGCACTAGGGCGCTCCAGACTTTGGAAGAACGCTAAGAAATCCCTTAGTAGCGGGCGATCGCAAATCACGGGCTCTGGGAAGAAGGGCAGGCCAGGGGCACCGCTGTAGGCAAAGGTGAGCTTAGAAAATTGCTCTGGGGGGATGTACATCATCCAGTAGGTGCGCGGCTGGTCGATCCATTCCCCCTTGCGCAGGGTGGTGTGCACCTCACCAGAGTGGAGCAGGCTGAAGTGCCCCGCTGGCGTGGGATGGCTCGTGCCCCGGTACCGGTAGCCGCCGCTGGTGTCGGTGCTGACGCCGAGCTGATATTCAATGTGGCTGTGTTTAGGGAGCGGAACCCCGAAGCTGGGAGGGTAGTAGCAGTACTCGATCAGAACGCCGCCAACTTGCCAAGCTTGAATGCTGCTCTTCAAAACTAGATCGTCGCCCCGCCGTTTACAAGAATGTGCTGCCCGGTAATCCACCGGGCTTCTTCACTGGCCAAGAAGGCCACCACATCCGCGATGTCCTGGGGCTCTCCCAGCCGGTTAAAAGGCGATAAGGCGGCCGCCTGCTGCTGCGTTTCTTCGTCAGCGCTGCCGAACATGCCGGGCAGGGTGGGGCCAGGCATGACGCTGTTTACCGTGATGCCGCGATCGCCAATCTCTTGTGCCAGCACCTCAGTGAACATCTTTTCCGCTGCCTTGCTAGCCGCATACACCGCTAGGCCAGGGTTGGGGTATAGCGTGACGCTGGAGGAAATGGTGATGATTCTGCCGCCGTCTTTGACATGCTTGGTGGCCTCTTGTAGGCAGAACAGCACGCCTCTGACATTGACGCCAAAAATCTTCTCGTAGTCTGCCTCGGTGACGTCGGCAATGGTGCCCCGCTCAGCGACGCCGGCGTTATTCACCAAAATATCTAAGGGGCCGAAGCGATCGCCGACCTCCTGAAACAGGCGGCGCACTTCGGCCACCTGGCTCACGTCTGCCTGCAGCGCGGCCGCCCTACCCCCTGCGGCTTCGATGTCTTTGACGACGGCTTCGGCCTTGTCTGCGCTGTGGGCGTAGTTGACGATGACCTGGGCTCCGCCTTTGGCGAGCCGCTGGGCAATGCCGCGGCCAATACCGCTGGATGCGCCGGTCACCAGCGCTAGCTTGTTGTCTGGTGTCATGTTCTGCTTGTGTACTGTACTTGAGAGCATGGTTATAGGGCGTTGCCGAGCCGCTGCCAAGCCGCTGTCAACGCCGCGCAGCAGGGCAATTTGTCGGGGCATCCGCCCGATATGCAGGCAATCACATTCCACCACTGCACCGAGATGAAGAGCCTCTCTCGGGCGGTCTATCCTAGACAAGACAATATATTCTCTTAAGGTTTGCTAGGGCGGTGGGTACAGCTAGGACTCCTCATCATGCCCAGACGACCGCCCAGTTCCCATGGTTTTGCTATTTGTCGTTTCTGGGCAACGCCCCGTCCCGCACCCATGAGCTTTCAGCCCACCCCAGAACGTCTCGCTGCCCGGATAACCATTGTCTTAGCTAAGGAATCGAGCGGCGATCGCATCTTGCAAGTTGTTCTATGATTTTGAGGTTGCTGCGATAGCTTGCTGTAGAAGTTCAATCATGTCCTGGGGCCCTAGAAGTTGCCTAATAGGTCCCCTTGCGGCGCGCGCCAAACCTGGGCCCAGCCTGGGGCGCTTCGATGAGGCCCGGCACCACCCGAGAATTACCTGTGGCAAACATGTAGGTTCGCAGCAGATCAGCCTGTATCTCCAGTAGCCAGGCGTTCGACAACGGACCAAAATCGACGGGCTTAAACCCTAAGTCTTCCAGTAGACCACCGACGAGCGCTTTTGCTTGAGCGTCATCCCCCGCCAGAAATCCCTGAACGCCGGCCTGTCTCAGCGCTGCTGCATCGTTGTTGAAGACTTCCATAGCCTGATTGTTCAGCGCCTTAACGACATGAGCCGCCGGCAGATCATCCTGAGTCGCCTCCGCTAAAGACTGCATCAGCGTCTCTGG
>JBCCAG010000380.1:0-4506 GCA_039814955.1 Cyanobacteria bacterium P01_A01_bin.135 | reverse complement strand
GGTGGATGGGGTGGTGCTATTTTCAGAGCCGACGGCGGCTGATCTCGTTGAAGCGCTGCAGCCGGATATCTATGTCAAAGGCGGCGACTACAGCCTTGATACCTTGCCAGAGGCCGCGGTGGTGCAGGCTTACGGCGGGCGTATTGAGCTGATCAAGATTGAGGTCCCGTCCTCTACTACTGCCATCATTGAACGCATCCTGGCGGCTCGTTCGTAGCCCCCGTGAGCCGATGGTCTTGGTTCAATCCGTAGGAATACCCATTAGAATGATGGTTGGCTCTAGGACGGCGGTTTGTCAGAAGATAGCGGACCGTCTGAGCTAACCCCTGTTGCTATGTGTTGTGTCTTCCCGTCGAATGAATAAGTCGATTCAGTCTCCGCCCGGTACACCCAACAGCGCTCCTGATGCCGATTCTCCTCAGGCGATCGCGCTCGCCCTGCGCAGCAGCTCTCCTAAACAGCAGCAGCAACAGATTGACGCCCTGATTCAATCCGAGGAAACAGCACCCCTCCGGCTCTTTGTGGAGCAGCACGACGGTCCGGCAACGGTGGCGGTGGGTCAAATTCTACAGGGCTTAGCCCAATTTTCTGAGCCATTGGCGGAGGGCGAGCTGGATAGCTGGGTGGCGTCCCTGGTTCCCCTAGCGAGCGATCGCGGGGTTGACTACCAGCCCCTACGCGATCGCCTTTTAGCCCAGGACTTTGAGCAGGCGGACCGCATTACCTTAGCTAAGCTATGTGAGCTGGCGGGGGAGGCGGCGGTGGCCCGCAAGTGGCTCTATTTCTCGGAGGTGGGGCAGTTTCCCAGCGCCGACCTACAGACGATTGATTTTCTGTGGCGCATTTTTTCTCAGGACAAGTTTGGCTTCTCGGTGCAGCGGGAGCTGTGGCTGGGTGTCGGCCAAAACTGGGACCGCCTGTGGCCAAAGATCGGCTGGCGCGGCGACACCTGGACCCGCTACCCCGATGGCTTTACCTGGAGTCTGACAGCCCCAAGAGGCCATCTGCCCCTATCTAATCAACTGCGGGGGGTACGGGTGATGGCAGCCTTGATGGAGCACCCCGCTTGGCAGAAGGGCTAGCTGTAGCCAACGATTGTAACGACGGTAACAACCTTATCGGAATGGCCGGTGCTAGAAACGGTGGGATGGCGGTAGACTAGCCATCATGATGTGTAGGAGCAGGTCGTATGAAAAAGATTGAAGCAATTATTCGTCCCTTTAAGCTAGACGAGGTCAAGATTGCCCTGGTGAACGCCGGCATCGTCGGGATGACGGTGTCTGAAGTGCGCGGCTTTGGGCGTCAGAAGGGGCAAACCGAGCGTTACCGAGGGTCGGAGTACACCGTTGAGTTTCTGCAGAAGCTGAAGGTCGAAATTGTCGTTGAGAACGCCCAGGCCGATATGGTCGTGGAGAAAATTATCTCCGCTGCCCGCACGGGTGAAATTGGGGACGGCAAAATCTTTGTTTCCCCCGTCGATGAAATTGTCCGTATCCGCACTGGCGAGAAGGACATCGAGGCCATCTAGCCCCGATGTATGGTGTATGCCTGGCTTATGCCTGGCGAGCCGCTTTGGCTATTCTTTAGCCGTTAATTAACGTCGTCAGCGCTGGCATCAAGGCCTGGAACGCCCTACCCCGATGGCTAATCTCGTCTTTCAGGGTGGCAGGCATTTCGGCAAAGGTGAGGCTGGCTGTCGGCACGTAGAAAACGGGGTCGTAGCCAAAGCCCTCTGCACCCTGGGGTGCTTCAAGGATTTGCCCGTGGCATACCCCCTCGGCGTCCAAGGCGATCGCCCCCCTGGGGTCCGCAATAGCGATCGCGCAGTAGAACTGTGCGCTGCGGTCCTTCTGGCCCTTTAGCTCCTGCAGCAGCCGCTCAATGCAGGCCTGGGCCGTCGGCGCATAGCGGGCGGAGTAGAGCCCTGGGGCCCCGTCCAAGGCATCCACCCCCAAGCCAGAGTCATCGGCGATCGCCCATTGGCCCAGGGCTTTGGCCACCTGGGAAGCTTTGAGCCGGGCATTCTCCATATAGGTGGCGCCGGTTTCCTCGATGTCGATGTGCTTGGGCTTCAGCACCAGAGAGACTGGCAGGTCCTTGAGGTAGGTTTCCATCTCGGCGACCTTGCCGGGGTTGCTGGTTGCCACGACTAAGGTTTGAATCATGATTACTGCCTGCTAGAGGTTTGGGTGGGGAAGCTACGCGTTGTTGAGCTCGCCTGGGAAGGAAGTGAGGCCTAGGCAGACTTAAGGGGCCAAGTCAGCTCGCAGCCTGTCCCCCGACTGCCGTTGGGCTGCCGCTTAAAGGCTCCCCCTAGCAAAGAGGCCACGCTGTGGGCTTGTTTGGTCCCTTCCCCTTTGCGGCTGGAGCCCAGGCCAGGGCCATTGTCCTCAACCCGCAGCACATACCTGTCATCCCGCACCTTGCCTGTGGCCTGGATTCGCGACGTGCCGATGGCGTGCTTCCCAATATTACACAGCATTTCTTCCAAAAAGCGGCACAGCTCCCGCTTGCGGTCAAAATCGAGGCTGTCTTCAGTTAAAGGCTCAAACGACCGCATCTTGATCTTAATGCCGCGAAACCCAACTAGATCCCGCTCTAGGGTCTTAGTAAATACCTGATAAAACAGCTCGTGCAGCGGCAGCTTCAAATCTAGCTTGGTGTCGTTCTGGAGATAGAAGCTGCTCTCCTTGGTGAAGGCCTCGCTGATTAGATAGTCGCTGATTTGGCGAATTTCCGCGTCTAGACCGATGAGCTGGTCGACGAGCTGCTGCTTGGGAATGTCTTCGTCTTGGGTGGAGCGCATTAAGCTCGCCAAGTTCTGCAGCGGCCCGTTGTGGATGATATTGAAGGCCTGCTTAATCGTGCGCTGACGCTCGTTGGCGATGCGGCGACGCTCGCGGCTACGGGCCTGGAGGCCCTGGTATTCGTTGAGGATCACGCATTGAAAGCCGTTGAAAGCGATCAGCAGCAGGGGAGGAACGACTGGAATCCAGTAGCCCCCCAGCATGGCGAGGTAGCCCGCGGTGATCAGCGCGCCGCTGCTGATCAAGCCATACATTAAAATTCGGCCCGGGGGCAGGAGGCGCACCCACACCGCTAGACCCAGCGCTCCCCACAGCAAAATCCAGGCGTATTCCCAGGGCTCTGACCATGACTTAAGCAGAGGACGGCCATCTAGAGTAGCGCTGACGATTTGGCTGGTGGCATGGGCCTGGATATCTACGGCGTCCACTTTGTCTCGGTTGACGCTGCCGCGGTAGTCGCTGGCGATCGCATCGGTTTTGATGGGCAGCCGCGCCCCCCCATCGCTGACGCCAATAATCACAATCCGGCCTTGAATCAGCTCTGCCCCCGCACCGGCCGCCAGCTCCTGGCGCGTCAGCACAGGGAAAGGGTCAGGGCCGTTGCGAAAATTCATCAGGGCCTGTACACCACTATTGTCGATGCGGCCCACGTAGCCCCCGGTGTAGGTGTTCAGACGGGGAATTTCCGTATCGCCAAACCGCATCGCCTGGGGGTCGGCAATGCCATTGAGCAGTTCATGGTCACGGGGCTCTAGGTAGGCAGCCGCTAAGCGAATGGCAAAGGCAAACTTGTAGCTGGCGTTATTCAGCGGGTCGGGGACTCCCAGAATAATGCGGCGCAGGTGGGTATCTTGGGGATCCACATAGATGTCTGAAAAGCCCACTTGCTCAGGGGGGATACCGCTTAATGGAGCGATCTGCGGCAGCAAAATCTTCTCAGCCGCAATCAGGGTTGGGGTCTGAAACTGCGCTCGCAATTGCTCTGAGGGCTGCTCCTCTAGCAGGTCGCTCAAGATATTGACGCCCACTACGGCGGGCTGGTGCTGCTGCACCTGGCTAATTACCTCGGCCACGCTCTCCTGGGGAATAGGGTATCCGCCCAGCTCGCTGACGTCCGCCTCGTCAATCTTGACGATGGTAATGCGATCGCTGGTGCCGTCGTGGGGCCGCAGCCGCAGCAGCAGATCAAAGGCAAATAGCTCTAAAGGCTCCAGCAAGCCGAATACCCGGGCGCTGAGAATCAGGCCCATGACCCCTAGGCCCGGCAGGACCCGGAGCAGGAGGTCGACGGAGCGGGCAAGGGGCGTTTTTTGAGGCATGGTGCGCCTCCGACGTTAAGGGATCGGAATGGACGGGGTAATGCAGACCTTTAGGCCAGTCAATAGAAACCCCAAGTTAATCAATTAAGCCCAGCTCGCGGGCCTTAATCTCGGTTTGAATGCGGATATTCTTCCCGTCCCGTCTGCCGTCTTCCGGATAAATTCCCAGCACGTCATACACCTTACTCCAGTAGAGGCGCACCGTGCGCTCAGAAATGGACATACGCTGGGCGATCGCTTTGTCCTGCAGCCCTTCTTTGAAGGCCAAGTGCAGCACTTCGAACCATTCCGGCTTGATCTCCAGCCCGGCCCGCATGCCGTCCACATCTTTGGTGTGGGTCAATCCCTGCAGGGCCCAGTCCACCCGGGCCAGCATCTCC
>JBCCAG010000925.1:0-1639 GCA_039814955.1 Cyanobacteria bacterium P01_A01_bin.135 | reverse complement strand
TTGCATCCGTCACCATGGAAGGCGAGTGGGATGAGAGTGATCCTGTGGCAGAGTCAGCCTGGATGTCAGAGCTGGCGAATGAGCTAGGTAAGTCCTAATCGCTGATTTTTTCAGTTTCCACGCACCTACCTGTGCAGATTATTTTCCTCAAAATGTTCATCTTGAGCAGTATCGTTAACGATTGGGGATCGGCAAGACTCTGCTGCAAGTTGCTCACTGAGATTACCTACAATTATTAAAGTCAACTGTTGAATAAAACTGTCGATTTTCCAACAGTATTCCGATTTCTTAATTAAGCTTAATATTTTCTTGATCGGCCGTAGGACAACGCTCCTACAAGCGGCTCTGATTGCCTTTGCCTCAAAGGCGCTTCGTCAAATCCGGCCAGCAACCACTCCAGCACCGGCAGCAGACGATTCACCTGCTGCCTCCGGAGAGAACTGCGTTGGCCGATAGACCGTGTGGCGCGTGTCATATAAATTCCAGTTGGCGCGTTGAATTTTGCAACCTTTATCCGGTATTGTGCCTGTGACTACGCCAACGTCGCTTACTGTCTGCCATTTATATACAACGAAGCCCCAGTCTTTAGCGTACGACCTATGCTTGTCACCCAACAGCCTGTTTTTCGCCGCTTTTGGTATCCCGTTGTTCCCCGTCAGCAGCTTGCCGATGGCCCCCAAGCTTTTACGCTGCTGGGGGAGCCCCTAGTGCTCTGGCTAGGTGGGCAGGGACAGCCCGCCGCCCTCCGCGATCGCTGCTGCCATCGCACCGCTAAACTCTCCCTGGGCAAGGTGGACGCAGGGCGTATTTGCTGCCCCTACCACGGCTGGGAATTTGACGGGGCGGGAGCCTGTCAGCGGGTGCCGCAGCTCAACGGCGCGGCGATTCCTTCTAGCTATCGGGTAGAGGCGTTTCGCTGCCAAGAGCGCTACGGCTACATATGGGTCTGCCTAGATGAACCGCTGCGGGACATTCCCCACATTGAGGAGGCAGATACCCCTGGCTACCGGCTGATTCCTGAATTCTACGAGCCCTGGCAATGCGCGGGGCTGCGGGTGATGGAAAACGAGCTGGACTTGGCCCACCCCACCTTTGTGCATACCACCACCTTTGGCAGCGAGGATCACCCTACCCCCGAGGCGCTAGAAATTACTGAGACGGACTGGGGCATTCACGTATTTGGCAAGCTGGGGGTGGTGAACCCCGAGCAGCAGCAGCAAAACCTGAATATGGAGGAGGGCCAGACGACCCGAACGCTGGCGATGGACTGGATCATGCCATTCACCATCAAGCTGAAGATTACCTACCCCAACGGGCTAGAGCATATTGTGGTCAATACCATGACGCCAATTGCCGATGACTGGTCCCAGATGGTGCAGTTCTGCGTCCGCAACGACAGCGAGGCCGATACGCCCGCCCAAGATGTGGTGGCCTTTGACCGGGCGGTGACCTTGGAAGACAAGCGAATTTTAGAATCTACTGACTACGATGTGCCTCTGACGCTGTCCCAAGAGCAGCATATGATGACCGATCGCCCCGGCATCATGATTCGCAAGCAGGTGGCGGCGCTGCTGAAGGCTCATGGGGAAGCGGTGCACCTGAAGACGGCATAGGGCGGCTCAATTAGCAATACTCGCCA
>JBCCAG010000238.1:0-5757 GCA_039814955.1 Cyanobacteria bacterium P01_A01_bin.135 | reverse complement strand
GCCATTTTCTGCTGGGTCGTAGTCCGGGTCAGCAATATCCACAAAGGCGACCCGCCCGCGTCCAGCGTCGCGCTTTTTGAGAAAGTTGACCTCCCGCAGGCATAGAGGGCATTCGCCGTCGTAGAGCAGCTTGATTCGCCAACTGGAGTTGCCCACTGTGCTGGTAGGGGCCTGGTCTTCAGGGGTGGTTGATGGGGATGCTGGGAGTGCCATGGGGTAATCCTGGGTGCTGTGCTGTAAGTCGCTACAGAAGATGGAAACAGAGCCGGAACCAATCGGGTAGTGGCCCTGTCTTTTCCTGTAAGTGCTCTGCCTCTATTTTAAGAACTGTAAAGCACCTAGGCCAGCCAAAGTTAGGCGCGGGCGTTAAACCAACATTCGCTCTAGGGCCTTGAGGTCAAGTAAGCAGAGCACATCGCGATCGCGGCTGATAAATGACTTTTTTTCCAGCTTATTCAGGACCCGGGTCACCGTTTCCCGGGCTAGTCCGCTGAGGCTGCTGAGCTCCCGATGGGGCAGGTTAGGAATCTCAAGGCCCTGCTCCCCCTGTTTTCCCTGACCATCGGCGAGAAACAGCAGAATGTCTACCACCCGGGAGGTGCTGTCTGACTCCCGCAGCCGCAGGCGGCGGTTGACCTGCCGCAGGCGACGGGCCATAAGCTGCGCCAGACGGATACCGGACTCCGGTTCAGCTTGAATCAGTTGAACGAAATCCTGAGAGGGCAGGTTGCTAATAATGGTCGGCGCTAGGGTAATCACGTCGCTGGAGCGGGGGACTTCCTCCAAAGGAGCCATTTCGCCGAACAGCTCTCCCTTGCCCAGAATATTGAGCGTCACCTCTTTGCCATCGAGGTTGTAAGTGCGAATTTTAACCCACCCTTCCAAGATGAAGTAGACCGAGTTACCCCAGTCATTTTCGAGCAAAATGACCTGGTTGACCGGATGCCTCCGGGTGACCGCATGAACCGTTGCCCGCTCAACAACGTCTTCTGGCAGACCTGCGAAGAAAGGGGCAGCGCGAATCATAGCGCTGTCGTAAATATCTCGAGGGCTGAGTTGATCGTCCATCACAAAGTAACTTCCCTGGCCTTGGGGATTGCTTAGGCATCATACACCAGGGATTCGCCGCAGATTGGCGGTTGGCATATGGTCCTTCCGGCCTTGATTCTAGCGTCACTGCTATGCATTCGTAAAACGGCGGTGACCCTTCTCGGTATCAAATATAGCGCGGGTTGATCTGCCTGAAGCATTTTTCATGACTGCCCTGCCGCTTTACAAGTCGCTGGATGACGGGGTGGCTACCTCGTCGGTAAGCGGTAGCAGTACAGGTTTCACCTGGCCCTACGCCTAGCTAGAGCGCTAGGGCTTGGGGACGCTTTAAGTGAAGGCGGTGACCCTTGAGGCTCTCCTGCCTGGAAACGGGATGAGCGCAAAGGTTAGCTGGGTCTAGGGCGATTCTACGGTGCGGAGCTCCAACGTCTGTAGCGTTTGTAGCGGGGTCAAAATTAGCTCCGGCAGGGCGATCGCACTGGCTTCTCCCAGACGTCGAGCTGGCTGCTTAGAGAACTGAAAGTGGCGAAGCTTGGCCGGCACGCCACTTTCACCCACCCCCGCGCTACGGGGGCTGCTGGTATTAAGACCGCTGGTGGAATTAGTTCTGCTGATGGATGGGGAGTCGAGCGGGTCGGCTCGCTTGAGGATGAGTTGATCAGACAGGGGCTGGTTAAGCATGGGTTGCCAGGTCACCCAGCAGAGGCTACCGACGGCCCCCGCCATCAAAGTGGCATATCCGGTATATAGGTGGGCCGGGCGCAGGTGGTGAGGCGTCGGGGCCACGGTAGCGCGGCTGCCCCGCCGTGGCGTCGGGCTCCCCCGCCTGGCTGCCGGTAAAGGTGCGTCGGGGAAAGCTAATTTATGGCGCTGGGCCGCCGGTGGCGTTGGCGTCGATAGGGCAGCGCTATTGAGAAGCTGGGCGCTATCGAGACCTAGAGCCTTACCCATTTGGCGAACAAAACCCCGCACATAGATAATTTCAGGCAGCCGGTCACTCTCACCGGCCTCAATGGCGCGGATATGGGGTCTGGGGACGTGGGTGCTCTGGTGGAGCTGGTCAACAGTCAGGCCTTTCTGCTGGCGAGCTTTCTGTAGTAGGTGGCCTACGTCAGCCAAGGTTGTGGTCTGACTGGGGTCTGCCTTAGAAAAAGCCGTAGGGTTTTGCGGCTCGGTACGGGCGGCGCTAGCGACAGGGGCAGGGGCTGACGGCAAAGCGTCGAGCTCGTCAGTGAGCGGCGCAAAAGGGTTTGGCAGCTCGGCTACCGCCTCGGCCTTGGGGGCTGCAGAGGGCTCCCCGTAGCGATCGCCAGCCATAACCCCATGGATAGAGAGATGGGTCACCGCCAGTCGGACGGCTTCCTGGCTGAGGGTTCTAAATAGCCGGGAGACAACGTCTTCTTGCTCAGGAAGCTGTTGCTGTAGCCATTGATTGGCCGTCTGATAGAGCTGACTGCGGCAAAAGTCAGCCTCTATCTGCTCCAGCAATCGGCGAATGTCAGCAATGGGCAGGTTGACCTGCGCTGACTGGCTATATTGAATGTTCCGCAGCTCGCGCGATTGACTAAATCCAGCAGGTAATGCTGTCATGATGCCATCTCCCCCTTCTCCATAAACTTAAGAAACACAAAACGGAATTGTTACCGTTTTCAGTGGATCTAGGCAGAGTCCGGACGAGGCAACGGACTTTGGTATTGTATTGGTCTTATCTGTAGAGTCCTACAGGGTCAAAAGCCTCGCGGTGCCCAGATCGGAGGGATACGGAATATAAGCTAGCGAACCCTCTCCCCAGTCATTAAGCCAGCGTAATATTGGCTTTCAGAGCCGGGGAGAAAGGAAGGCAGCTTACGAATTACGAGATTCGCGCTCGGAGGGATAGCTCACCTGCCAGCAGCGGCTGAGATGCTCTCGCTGATAGGTTTTCCAATAGGCGGAGGGGCGTAAGATGAGCGGCGTCGCTTTATCCAGAATCGGCTGGTTTAAATACTTCCATAGCGGAAAACGAAGACGTTTAATGCGATGAGTCATAGGATAGTAATAATAAAGAGATTTAACCCCAGCGGTAAAACGGCATCTAGCAAATTTTGATGGCGTCGCGAGCAAGTATAGAAAGCGCCGCTTCCTAAATTTCGCGGGCCAAAAAACGCTCTAGGTGCTTCAAAAGAAACTACGTAGGGATGCCCCCCTAAACAGTCTGTTTTTTTCAATAAAATGTTCCGGATGCGCGTTTTGTATCACCAACACGCAGCAACGTCTCGGACCCGCTACGCCACAGACATATGGACGTATCGTAGAAGGGTGCTGTGCTTGTCTAAACTCTGTACAATCCTGCGCGCGAGCAACCAGAGGTAACGCCGTATCTTTAGGCTACCCAAATTTATACGAAGTTATTGTTTAGTTGCCCTCTTCGGCAAGCAGCGTTGCTTTCGAGTCGCCCCAGTAGGCGCTGCAGGTCCAACATTCCTTCGCGCCCTTCGACTCCACCGACCAGCGGTAGACCACTGTCTTGGGATCAATCCCAACCTCCAGGAGCTTGGCGTCCATGTAGTAGCGCATCTTGCGCTTCTCCATCTCCTTTTGGCCGGGCGGCAGAGCTTTATCCCAGGAACGAGGCAGGTGCGCTTGGGTTGGTTTAGCCATGGACGATAGCGAATATATTGGACTTAGTTAGAATGCTTACGCGTTAGGACATCTACGCGTTTGGGGTATAGGGAATTCGGGCTTTGAGTCGGACAGATTAACCCCAGCCACTGGTCCGCATGATGGTCTGCGTAAGGGGGTTAACGCGGTGGTGGTAGTAGTAACCCTCACCAGATCATCATAAACCGCCCGATGGATCGCAAGGGCAACCCAAAGCGATTTTTCTTATCCAAATCAGCCAAGAGGGCTGTAAATGCGCCGGGGGCTGTGACTGACATCCACCTCGACGACAAGATCCGCGCCCTCTTGACGGAGCAGCGGCGGCATAAATAACTCTGGGTGGAGCGATCGCCAAAAGTAGGTGACAAACTGGTCGATCTGCTTATCGCTCATCCCTCCTCGCCCTTTAGCCCGCATGGCCTGCTCTGCCCCCCGCCGCCACCGCTGACTCAGCCGGTAGTCCGTGGGTTTAAGGGCAATTAGCCGGTCCATCTGTTGCCAAAGGGGTAAATAGGCCCGCAGTCGCTCGTTGCCATGGCGGGCAAAGGCGAGGTCATCTTGGGTCTCGATAGGCCAAGGCAAGCGAGGAAGCTGCTGCGGGGAAAACCGCTCCGGCGGTAGGGGATGCAGGCCCACAAACCACCCCTCAAATAACACAATAGTGATGCCGGTAACTGGCTCAGGCACGGTGCGATCGCCCTGCCCTCCATGGGCCGACTTATCAAACCGGGGAAGGTCGGCCGCGCCTGTGGCGACAAGCTGCCCTAAGGTGGCTTCGGCCAAAGCGATGTCGTGGGTTCCGGGAGGGCCTCGCCAAATTAGCTCTGGATTTTGGGC
This sequence comes from Cyanobacteria bacterium P01_A01_bin.135, assembly GCA_039814955.1. Taxonomy (GTDB): domain Bacteria; phylum Cyanobacteriota; class Cyanobacteriia; order CAKZMO01; family CAKZMO01; genus JBCCAG01. The sequence goes on along the minus strand of JBCCAG010000238.1, from coordinate 1,230 downwards.
CTGCAGTCGCTGCCGCTCGGCGTAGGTAAGATAGACATCGTCAATGGAAAGCTGGCACACCCGCTGCCCAAGCCGGGTCAGAATTCGCGTTAGGATAGTAGCAAGGGTCGTTTTGCCGGTGCCCTGGCCCCCCAAAATGCCCTGAATTAGCGGGCGATCTTGCCCGACTTGCTGGTGGCACATCCACTGCGCCAGCGGTAACCACAGCGTCCAAGCGGTTTCTATTGGGGCGCAAGGCCAGCCAAAGGTCTGCTGGCATAGCTGGTCTAGCTCTGGCTGAAGCTGCTCTAGGAGCTGCAGCCGCGCGGCGATCGCCGCTTCTATGGTTTGCGGCGTGATGCCAAAAGCTTGGTAAGGCTCCATGTCCTGATGGGCCAAGGCCACCAGCGCTCTTGGGTCAGGTGGTGTAGCCTGCAGGCTATCAATAAGGCGTTGCTCTCTCACTGACTTGTGCCGATGGCTCCGCTCACGGGTTGCCCAAAAGTTAGCTTCCTAGCTTAAAGGCCTCTACAAATAGGCCATAGATCAACCCCAGCTTGATGGCATTGGCAACATCCACCAGCAGCGGCAGCGGTTGTACCCGGTTGCGGGTGAGCCTACCGCTGTAGATTAGCCAGCTAATCAGCTCGATCAGCGCCAGCAGCACGACGGCGACCAAAACGTCCCAATCTGCATTCTGGCCGGTGATAGTGGCCGCAACGGTGGCGACAAAGTTACCAAACAGCAGGCCAATGACGATCAGCGAGACGCGCCGCCAGGGGTTGCTCAGCCACTGGGCAAGCTGACCGAGAAGGGCATTGGTAACGCGGTTGAGTCGGGTATCTTGCATCCGCCGCTGCTGTAAAACTGCCGGTTTGCCCCATCATTTTAAGTGGAATTCGCTCACAGGGGAGGCTCGATTGACTGAGGAAAAGCTGGTTCACCAATCTACAACAACGCGATCGCTGCTTTGGGGAGCGCTGTGGGGATCGCTGGCGACCGCTGCCGTTGGTTTGCTGGTGCTGCGTCCCATCGGCGTTGTGGTCAGCGACCCGTATCCGCCCCTGCCGCCCACCAGCTCGGCAGATGCTCCTCCTCAGCAGGTCACCGCTGGAAGTCCTTCGACGGAGCTACCCGCCCCACCGCCCGAAGAAATTGATGCTCAAAGCGATGAAGTGGGGGAGGGCTCCTTGGCGCAGCCTGCTCCCCCTACCCTTGCGCCAGCAGCCGGAACCGCTAGCCCCACCCCCG
>JBCCAG010000736.1:0-2435 GCA_039814955.1 Cyanobacteria bacterium P01_A01_bin.135 | reverse complement strand
GCCCAGAAGCCGCATGGTATTCACCGCGTTAAAGGACTGGGACCCGCCCGACACCTGCATTACCGCCAAGGTGCGGCCCTGGGTGGGGCGGATAGCCCCCATGGTCAGGGGAATCCAGTCGATTTGGGTTTTCATGAGCCCGGAGATATTGCCATGCAGCTCAGGGCTAGACCACACCTGTCCCTCCGACCACAGGGACAGATCCCGCAGCTCCTGCACCTTGGGATGGGTAGCGGGCTCGGCGTTGTGGAGCGGCAGACCGCGGGGGTTGTAGAACCTAACCTCGGCCCCAAAGCCCGCAATGATGCGGGCGGCTTCTTCGGCCAGTAGACGGCTGTAGGAACGCTCCCGCAGCGAGCCGTAGAGGAAGAGAATACGGGGCTTGTGGTCAAAACTCATGGGGGGTAGCACAGGGCGATCGCTTACTGGCAAAGCCTATCATCGCAGCACGCCCCTAACTAACCCTGGGGGCAACGGCAGGAACTTGACCCCGCAGCCGATCCATAATCTCCTCTCGGTAGGTCTGGAAGGCATGAGACGCCTTGGTGTGGTAGGTGCGATCGCCAGGGAGATCAATTTTCATCTCTGCCTGCACCGTGCCAGGGTGGGCCGTCAGCACGTAGATGCGCTGCGACAAGAACACCGCCTCCTCCACATCGTGGGTAATCATCAGCACGCTGGTGCCGGTGCTCTGCCACAGCTCCCGCATGAATTGCTGCATGGTTTCCTTAGTCTGTACATCTAAGGCTCCGAAGGGCTCATCCATCAGCAGAATCTTGGGGTGTGAGGCCAGGGCGCGGGCGATCGCCACCCGCTGCTTCATCCCCCCGGACAGGGCCTTGGGCAACGACTGGGTAAACCGGGTTAGCCCTACCATCTCCAAAAAGTACCGGGCCTGGTCCCGCCGCTCCGGGGCGCTCACCCCCTGCAGTTTCAGCCCAAACTCCACGTTTTTCTGGACGCTCATCCAGGGGTAGAGGGTATAGCTCTGAAACACCATGCCCCGGTCCGCTCCCGGTCCAGTAACAGGGTAACCATCTACGGTAATTTCGCCGGAGGTGGGCTCTTCTAGCCCTGCCACCAGCCGCAGCAGGGTAGATTTACCGGAGCCTGAGGCTCCCACCACACAGACGAACTCCCCCGTCTCCACATGCAGATTGATATCTTCTAGGGCAACCAGCGGCCCGTGACGGGTGGAGAACTGCTTGGTGAGCTGGTCGACAGCTAGGTGCATGGGGATATCTCTAAGGTTGAATTTTTGTCATCAGTCCATCGCCCAGGCGCAGACGACCCGACCCAGCAGCCGCAGGGACAGGTCCATTAAAAAGCCGATCAGTCCCAGCACGATTAAGCAAGCAAAAATCTGGTCAGTCTGGAAGAACTTTTGGGCCAGCAGGATCCGTTTCCCCAGACCCGTTTCCGCCGCCACCAGTTCCGCCACCACCACCAAATTCCAGGACGCCGCCAGGTTGATGCGGAACGCGTCAATGATATTAGGCACCACATAGGGCGCGATTACCTGCAGCAGCGCCTGCCGCCGCTGTCCCCCTAGGGTGTAGGTGGTTTCCAGCAGCTCCTTGGGCACAAATTTCACCGCATCCATAATCATTAGGGTGTTGAAGAACACCGTACCCACAAAAATGAGCGCGACTTTGGGGGCTTCCCCCAGACCCAGGTAGATAATCAGCAGTGGAATGAATGCCGGGGCGGGCATGTAGCGCACAATGCCGATGATCGGCTCAAACAGCGATCGCACTGCGGCAAAAGACCCCATGGATATCCCCAGCGGCACCGACACCGCCGCCGCCAGCAAAAAGCCTGCCGCGACTCGCAGGAAGCTGGCCAGGGTATCCCCCACCAAAAAGCCATCCTGCCACAGCCCCCCCAGGGCCTGGGCCACCATCAGCGGTGAGGGCAAGAACTTTTCGTCCACCACCCCCAGAGTGGAGACAAACCACCAGGCCAGCAGCGGTATCAGCACCGACAGCACCATCATCAGGGTGCTAAGGCCAGCGGGGATTTCCTCCCGCAGCCGCCAGAAGGTGGTGGGCGGCAGGGTTTTAGGCGGGGTGGAATTGGGGATGGCGGTCATGGGCAATATTTTTCGGTGTGGTCCAAAAATGGTAGGGGCGAGCGGCCGCTCGCCCGTACGGGGATTGTGGAATAGGCCGATGGGCGTCAGGCCCCCGAAATTATTGGGCCTCGGCGTAGGCCTGCACGAATTGGTTATCCAGCACCGCATTCAAGTCAGGGGCCTCAGGGATAAAGCCCACCCCAACCATAAAGTCAGCCATCTCCTTGGCGGCAAAGGGCATCGCCGTCATATCGTCACCATCCTCAAAGGCCTCCAGGTTTTCCTCCAGGGTGAAGAAGCGGGTGCCTTTGAGGTAAGTGTCAAAATCCTCGGATTCTACGCTGGCCCGCTTCGCCATGAT
>JBCCAG010000303.1:0-5066 GCA_039814955.1 Cyanobacteria bacterium P01_A01_bin.135 | reverse complement strand
CTCTATTCCCCGCTGAGGCGGTTCACGCCCACTGCGACGGCCCCTGCGGCGTTTACGATCCGGCAGGTGCGCGGATTGCGGCTGAGGCCGTAGTCAACATGACGAAGAAGATTTTAGACCTGACCCCTCCCCCGGTGGGCGACGCTAAGGCAGCGGCGGCTTACGAGAACACCATGTCTCGCTACATCGCTATCAAAGAAGAGCAGGCCCAGATCACTAAGGACGAAATCCTGATTCTGTGGACGGACTACTTTAAGCCGGTTCACCTAGAGAAGTACCCCGACCTGCACGATACCTTCTGGAAGGCTGCGAAGCTGTGCTCTGCCTGCAAGGTAGAGGTTAGCTCCGAGCACTGCAGCGAGCTGATGGATGCCCTCGAGAAAATCCATAGCATCTTCTGGGCAACCAAAGAGCGCGACGTGCCTTTCTACAGAGCTGGCTAGATCTCCGCTAGTTACTCTGCCTCCCAGAGGTAGGGCTAGCAGCTCGTAGGTTGGCGATCGCCGCTGGTTTTGCCTGTCAAGATCAGTAGCCTATGCGTCAGATCTAAACATTTGCCTAAGGGCACGCTTCGCGGCGCGTCCTTTTTTTTTAATTGCAGGTTTGCCCTAGGCGAGGGGCCGCGCGGCGGGCTTTCGGCTATCAATAGCGATAAACTGAGGGAAATGCCGCAGACATTGATGTTAGACTCACGCGCAACCTCTTCTAGCCCAACTTCTCCTAGCAGTGGAAGATTCCGTCAAGCCGCCAGTACGGGGGAATTCCTAATCACGGCGGAGGTAATGCCCCCCAAAGGCGGGGACCCTGCCCATATGCTGGCCATGGCGGAATCCCTGCGGGGCCGGGTACATGCGGTGAATGTCACTGACGGCAGTCGGGCGGTGCTGCGGATGTCCTCTCTAGTAGCCTCCACCCTGCTGCTGCAGAACGGCGTTGAGCCGGTGTATCAGGTGGCTTGCCGCGATCGCAACCGCATTGCCCTGCAGGCAGATCTGATGGGAGCCCAGGCCTTGGGCATCCGCAATGTGCTGGCGCTGACGGGGGACCCGGTCAAAGCCGGGGATCACCCCGACGCCAAGAGCGTTTTTGACCTGGAGTCGGTGCGGCTGCTGCGGCTGATTGGCAAGCTTAACAACGGCGTAGACAGCAACGACAACCTCCTTACCGACGGGGCCACTACCCTGTTTCCTGGAGCAGCCATCGACCCCCAGTGCCGCAGTTGGTCTGGGCTGCAGCGCCGCTTTGAGCGCAAGCTAGAGGCCGGGGCCCAGTTCTTTCAAAGCCAGCTGATCTCAGACTTCGACCGACTAGATGCCTTTATGACCCAGGTAGCGGCAGGCTGCGGCAAGCCGGTGCTGGCGGGCATTTTCTTGCTTAAGTCAGCTAAAAACGCCCGGTTCATCAACCGCTGCGTACCCGGCGTGCAGATTCCTGACGCGATCATCGACCGCCTAGCGCAGGCCAAAGACCCCCTGCAGGAGGGCATGCGCATTGCCGCTGAGCAGGTGCGAATGGCGCAGCAGCTCTGTCAAGGGGTGCATCTAATGGCGGTACGGCGAGAAGATCTCATTCCTCAGATTTTAGACTTAGCGGGTATCTCTCCAGTATCATCCTCCCAACTGCGCCCGCGCGATCCAGCGCTGTCGTTGCGCTAAAATCCCGGCGCTGAATATCCCTGCGTCAATTGCCCCCTGCGCTCTAAGCCGCTCATGTCCACCGATGTCTCCCTGCAAACCACCGACGCCAGCGATCGCTTTCGCCAGCTCCAGGCCCAACTGCGCGATCGCTGGCGGCCCATCAGCGAGTTTGACCGGGGTGCTTACGATATTTTGGTGGTGCCTTCTTTGAGCCTAGATCAGCGGGAGCTGGCCAAGATCAAAGGCTTTCACCACTACGAAGAGCGGCTGCTGTTCTCCTTCATCCGGCTGCGCAACCCTCAAACCCGGCTGATCTACGTCACCTCCCAGCCCATCCACCCCAATGTGGTGGACTACTACCTGCAGCTCTTGCCCGGTGTCCCCATCTCCCAGGCCCGTAGCCGCCTGCTGATGCTGAGTACCTACGACGCCTCCTTAAAGTGCCTGACGGAAAAGATTTTGGAGCGTCCCCGGCTGGTGGAGCGCATCCGCCAGTTTCTCCGCCCCGGCAACGCCTACATGACCTGCTACAACACCTCGCGCTTTGAGCAGGAGCTGTCCTTGCAGCTGGGGGTGCCGCTGCTGGGAGTAGCGCCAGAGCTGCTGCACTGGGGTACTAAAGCTGGCTCTCGGGAGATCTTTGCCGCTTGTGACATTGCTCACCCGGACGGTAGCGACCTTGTCCATACCGCCGAGGATTTGGCGACAGTGACCGCCGAGCTGTGGGAGCGGCAGCCCCATCTGCAGCGCATCGTCATCAAGCTCAACGAGGGTTTTTCGGGGGAGGGGAATGCCTTGCTTGACCTAACTCCCCTCGCATCAGTGGCGCCAGGAGAGACAAGCCACAGCGATCGCGCTGCCGCTATTGCCCAGGCGTTTCAGCGCCTCAGCTTTCAGGCCCCGTCAGAAACCTGGGAGAACTTTGGCCAGCGCATCCCCGAGCTGGGAGCAATAGCCGAGGGGTTTGTGGAAGGGGAGGAGAAGCGCTCTCCCAGCGTTCAGGGCCGCATTACCCCCAGCGGCGAAGTGGAAATTCTCTCCACCCATGACCAGATTCTCGGCGGTCCCGACGGCCAAATCTTCTTGGGGTGCCGCTTCCCGGCGGATGTGGCCTACCGGCAAACTTTGCAGGAGTGGGGCTACCGGGTAGGCCAGTGCCTAGCGGACAAGGGGGCCATCGAGCGCTATAGCCTGGATGTGATTGCCGTGCGTCGCCCCGGCCCCGCCACCGCCTCGGCGAGCTGGGACCTGCAGGCCATTGAAATCAACCTGCGTAAGGGGGGCACCACCCACCCCTTCATGACCATGAAGCTGCTCACTAACGGCCATTACGACCCCGGCACCGGCCTGTTCTTTGACCAGGAGGGCAATCCCAAGTACTACATTGCCTCCGATAATCTACAAAAGCCCTCCTACCGAGGGCTGCTGCCTAGTGACCTGATGGAGATGATTGCCCACCACCGCTTGCACTTCAACAGCGCCACCGAGACGGGCACCGCCTTTCACCTGATGGGGTGTCTGTCGGAATTCGGCAAGCTGGGGCTAACCAGCATCGGCAGCTCGCTGGAACAGGCGGAGGCCATCCACAACCAGGTGGTGAGGGTGCTGGATGAGGAAACTCAGGTGGGACCCGCCAATTTGCCCTACTCCCCTGTGATTACCAAACCGCGGGTGAGCTGGAACGGGGTGATTCGCTGAGGGCGATAACCCAACGGGGCTGGATGCAATAAGATAGACTTATCTTCCCCGCCGCTGAATATCGTTACTGCGGTGGGGCGATCGCTCTTTCTTCCAATGCTGTACGACGACTGGGGCTTGCCCTTATGTCTGCTACCGATCTCCAGCCCGCTTCCGCCGACCGTCGGGCTCAAATCCCCCAAGCGCTAAAAGAAAAGTTTCAGAACCACCGCCCTCTGCTCCAGGCTCTGCTGAGTTGGACCGGGGGCCAGCCGCTGCTGACCCGGCGGCTGTGCGAGATGCTGCTGGAGGTGGGGGAAGAGCCCCCCATCGGCGCTGAAGAGGCCTGGATTGAGCAGTTCGTTTACCATCAGGTGATTGCCGTATGGGACAGCAGCCCCCAGCTTGAATTCATTCGCGACATTCGTGACTACCTGCTGCGCCCCCGCCCCAGTCACATCAAGCTGCTGCGGCTCTACTACCGACTGCTAGAGACCGGCGAAATCACCGCCACCGGCTCCCACGAGCAGGGAGAGCTGCAGCGCCTCGGCCTGGCCCGCCGGCAGGGGGATCTGCTGCAGTTGCACAACTACATCTACGGCAATATTTTCAGCGCCCAGTGGGTGAACAGCGTTCTCCAGTCCATTAGCTCCGGGATTGCCGCTAGCGAAGCCGAGTTCCGCAAGCTGCTGCAGGGGCTAGAGCGCCGCCTGCTGATTTCCCAAGTCCGCATCCTATCTAGCGTCGATGGCGCGGAGGACGACCAATCGGCCCGCATCCTCTACGAAACCCTGCGGGATATCGCCGCTAGAATTGGTTCGCTGCTGAGCGCGGATCGGGTGAGCATCTTCCTCGTGAACGAGGAGCGCACCGAGCTCTATTCCCTGGTGGCGGAGAACGACACCGGGGAGTTTTTGGATATCCAACTACGGATGGGGGAGGGCATTGCCGGTAAGGTGGCCCAAAGCAAGCGCCCTATCCACATCCCCAATGGCCTCTACGACGACCCCCGCTCCGACCAGGTGAAGCGATACGACCAGGCCTACGGCTATCGCACCTACAATATCTTGGCTCTGCCGATTGTGGACCAGAGCAAGCGGGCGATCGCGGTGATTCAGCTACTCAATAAGCTGCAGCCGACCTACAACGGCGCTGCCACCGTCGCCCCTAGCGGCTTTACCCGAGTGGACTTAGAGCGGCTGGCCAAATGTCTGGTGCCCATCCGCCGCATCCTCGAAAGCTGTCAGTCCTGCTACGCGGTGGTGAAAAAGCTGCGGGCTACGGCGGCCCTTACCGAGGCCACTAGCTCCATCGACCAAATTAGCTTGGACACCAAGGCCATTTTGCAGCGGGTGATGGACTCAGCCAAAAAGCTGATGAACGCCGACCGCAGCACCCTGTGGATATTGGACCGCGATCGCGGCGACCTGTGGACGGAGATACCGGGTAAAGGGGAGGTGCGCTGTGCCCTCGGTGTGGGCTTTGCGGGCACCGTGGCCGTTACCAAGACCCCGATCATCATCCCCTACGATCTGTACGACCACCCTGCCGCCGCCAACGCTAAACACACCGACGAGCAGACCCGCTATCGCACCTGCAGTTTGCTCTGTTTGCCCATCCTCAGCCCAGACGGGGAGCTGATCGGCGTCACCCAGCTCATCAACAAGCGCAAGCCCGGGGACCATCCCCCCTACCGCAAGCAAGACTGGCCCCGCGTTCCCGACCACTTGCGCACCAGCTTCGACAAAAACG
>JBCCAG010000612.1:0-3033 GCA_039814955.1 Cyanobacteria bacterium P01_A01_bin.135 | reverse complement strand
TGCCGCTGCCGCCACGGAGCAAGACAATGAAGCCGCCATCGCTGCCGCCGCTGCTGCCGCCGACACCCTCGAAGACGAGGTCACCCGCTCGCTGGCCTTAGCGACCATCGCCGCCGCCTACAGCGAGGTAGAGAGCCCCCAGTCCCGTGTCACCCTGGGCAAGGCCCTGGCTATTGCCCAAACCATCGCCCCCTCCGATGAGCAGTCCTATGCCCTGACCAATGCGCTGGAGATTGCGACCCAGATTGGGGCGGAGCAGGAAGAGATTTTGCAGCAGGTGCTGGCGATCGCAAGGGAGATGGAAGACCCCACTACTAAGGTGATGCTGCTGATTGCCATTGCCACCAGCCCCGCCACCCCCGAAGCTGAAACTGGGGCCCTGCTGGAAGAGGTTTTGGCGATCGCGGACCGTATCGAGTCGCCCTACAGCCGATCTTCAACGATCAGCCAGGTGCTCTGGGCCGCCAGCCAGCTAGAGCACCCGGCCCTGCCAACACTCCTCAATCGGGTGCTCAGCACCACCCCGCAAATCGACGATCCCGCCGTCAGGGCGGAAGTTCTGCGCACCATTGTTTCCCTAGCTGCCCAGCAGGAAGGGGCCTCAGAGGCGGCCTTCGCCGAGCCTATTTTTGATACGGTTTTGGAGAGCATTAGCACCGGCTACTCCGACTGGTTCCGGACCCAAACCCTGCTGGATGTGGCCGGGGCCTACCGAGAGCTGGGGGACGACCGCGCCCGGCCCTTGATTGAAGAGGCTTTGGCGATCGCTAATCGCAGCGGTGACCCGGGGCTGAAAGTCGAGACCCTGACCCGGGCTACGGGGTTGGTTGGCCTAGTGGGGAGTCCGCCTGCCTGGGGGCAGCTAATTCTGGCTGAGGCCCTGTCTATGGCGGCGACCCTGGGGGACCCAACCCTGAAGGCTAACGGGCTGCGGTCGGTGGCTATGTCGACCATGGCGCTGGAGGCCGCCCCGGCCCAAGGGCTGCTGGAGCAGGTGCTGCAGTCCTCGCAGGATTTAGAGGTGGCCTGGCTGAAGGCGAACGTTTGGAGTGAAGTGGCCCATCTCTACGCCCAGCACGGCAAGTCGGCGCAGACCCAGGCCCTTTTGCAGCAGACCCTTGCAGCGATCGCTGACGCTAACGATGGTCACTGCGAGTGTATGGCGGTGGGGTCGGTGGTGTTTGCCATCCGGCAGCTCGACCCGGTGCAGGCTCAGCCCTTGTTTGAGCAAGCCCTGACCATAGCGGCGGGGATTGATTCGCCCCAGGATAGATTTGCGGTCCTCAGCGATATCGTCAATGCCGTTGCTTTGCTTCAGGACGTTAGTGAATCCTGAGGCAAAGCGGCAAAGAATGACCCTAGCGGATGGGCCGCTGCTGCACTAGGTAGCTGAGCACTTGACCGTGGGCGGGGGTGAGGTGGATGCCGCGAGGGGTGATCTGAATCAGCGGCGTCCAGTAGTGGCGCTCGACGTAGTCCAGCAGGTGGAGACGGGCGATCGCTTCTTGCACGCCGGCGGGGGAGCCGATGAGCAGGTGCCTCAAATGCTCGCATCCTGGCGCGGGGGAGGGCTCTAGCAGCGTGGGGATATTGGGCTCGGCTTCAAAGGGGGAATCTAGCCGTGCGGCTTGGTCCGCAGCAAGCTGTTGGCGCACTGCGAGCTGTGCGGCCTCCTGAGTGAGGGACCGCGCGGGGTATTGGATTGTCATGAGGGACTCCGTTTTGTGTTGTGTTGGAGTCCCCCAAAGAAGCCGGATATTCCAGACGTGTTAAGGGTTCGGAATGACTCAGGCTACAATCGCACAAGGTCATCCGGACAGCTCAGACCTGTCTTGGTGGCATAGGGGCCGCATGTTGCTTCCGACAGCATGCGGCTCCGCCAGACCGAATCTTTGGGAGACTAGAACCGTGGCGGCTCATAGCTCCATAAGGTAGGTCATTTGTGCGCTAATGGCAAGGGGCTTGAGGGCGATCGCTATATCAAGCGGCAGTTTACGCAGTTAGTGATTGAAGATTATCAGCTCAGCATTGCTGTCTATGATATTGATAAAGAGGTGATTTTTCAGTGGATTCGCTAGACAACTATCGAATGCATATTAAGCGATTGCTAACAGAATATGGTAGCTACCCTTACCGGTACGGCGAGGTGGAGTCGCAAACTCTATTTGATACGCAAAACGACCATTATCAGTTGGTGCGGGTCGGCTGGGAAGGCAGCCAACGGGTTTATGGCTGCGTGTTTCACTTAGATATTAAAGACGGGAAGATTTGGATTCAGTGGAACTCATCGGATATTGATATTGGAGAGGAGCTAGTGGCCCTTGGCGTACCCAAGGAAGATATCGTGATTGGGTTTCAGCCTGAGTATATGCGCCAGTACTCGGAGTATGCGGTGGGGTGAGGGTTGTTGGGAGTAGCCCTTTCGCTGAGATCCCTGGAATCCAATAGCGCTTCTCGGACGCCGCTAAGATTTCGGGGAGATTCCAGGGATCTGGACTACCGGCTTCTATGCTTGTGGGCGATCGCGATGGAAAGGTGTCTCGTGATACAAAAAGGCTCTCGGGCGAGTGAGCGACACTCACGAGCGAGTGATTTCTACTCGCGGCTGAGTGATCAACATGCTCGGTTAAATGGTTAAGGCTCTCGGGCAGGTGATTTTTACTCTCGGTTGAGTGGTTGGGACTCTCAAACGAGTGTTTTTTGCTTGTGATTGGGCAATCTGGGCTCGTGGCTAAGTAGTTAGAGCTCTCGCGTGAGTGATCTTTACTTGTGGGTGAGTGATTTTTGCTCACTGCTGAGTATTGGGGGCTCGCTGCCGAAGAGTGGTAGGACAGATATAAATCATCCTTCGTCTAAACCGTTATCGGCAGGGCGAGCTCCTCCGGCGATCTTCCAGGCTGAACGATGCTAAATTCGGCGTAATTCCTGTCGCCGGTCTCTAGTAATGTCACGCTCACTCTGGAAATTCCTCAACACCCCTGTTCAAGAGCTATTTTCCCTAGACACTATCGATAAATCAGTGGACGCCGCCGG
>JBCCAG010000888.1:0-1811 GCA_039814955.1 Cyanobacteria bacterium P01_A01_bin.135 | reverse complement strand
TGGAGAAATTTATGCACAACCTCAAAAAGGCGTTGCGGCTGGCACTACTGGGGAGCTTAAGCTGCCTGCTACTGTCAGGACTGTTCGGTTCGATGCTAGGAAAAGCAGTGGCGACTTTGCCACCCAGCTTAATTGCTGACGCCCATTCTGATGGCCACTCTCACATGGCTGATATGGCCGAAGACGCTAATTCGTTTCTTGGCAAAGCCCTGACCACCAACCTGCAGGCAGCCCAAGACGCCCTCATGGCCCAAAGCCCCGATAGCGCCATGCAGTCCTACGTGGTCGTCATGAGTGACAACAATGTCGTGCCTGACGCCCCTGAAACAGCCGCTATGGGAGCCGTGGGCGCTGCCCTGTCATCAGACAACCTGCTGGTGGTCCGAGGTAGCTTCGCCATGCTGACTAGCGAGATGCGGGACTATGCGACAGACCCTGTTGACCCGCCTAACACCAGCATCACCTCGGCGTTCCACATTCATCAGGGTGACCCTGTTGAAAATGGCCCGTTCCAGTATGCGCTTGATGTCACGCTGGATGAGACCGGTTTGAGCGGCAGCGGTGCCGGAGAGTACAGCCTCACAGATGAGCAGGCTCAAGCCCTGGCTGACGGGCAGCTTTACATGGATATCCACACGACCCAGAATCGCGGCGGCGAGCTGCGCGGGATTTTGATGCCTTACTAAGTGCTGCTTTAAGGTTCAGAACTAGATGCGTTGGGCGAGAGGCAAGCACGGCCTACCTCTCGCCTTACGTCACAATTCATAAGCGCAGAATCGCGACAGATGGGGGGCTTTAAGTATAATAGTCAGCGACCTGAACTCCCCCTGCACATGGTTCCCCCTTCTCCCCATTGCTCGCTGCGTCGCCTAACCGCTGCCTCACTCGGCGGTCTCGTCGCCGTCAGCCAGCTCCTGGTCGCTGTCCACCCCGCCACGGCAGACGATGTGCCAGACATTGACCAAACCGAAACCTGCGACCTGCTGATTGTGGGTGGGGGTCTGTCGGGCAGCGCGGCCGCCTACGAGAGTCTCAAGCTGGGCCGCACGGTATGTATGAGCGAGCTAACCGACTGGGTAGGGGGACAGATTTCTTCCCAGGGCACGTCGGCGCTGGACGAAGCTAGAATGCAGCGATCGCTGCTGTTTTACCCGGCGGGCTACAACGCCCTGCGGCAGATGATTGCCGACAAGTACGGTCAGCAGAACCCCGGCGACTGTTGGGTGAGCGCCGCCTGCTTCTTGCCCTACGACGCCCACGATCTTCTGACAGAGATGCTAGAGGACGCCGCTGACGAAGGGGATGGCACCCTAAAGTGGTTCCCCTCCACCGTCATCAAAGATCTCACCCTCAATGAGGGCGGCACCCAAATTGAATCGGCGATCGCCATCCAGCATGCCCCCCAGCCGGATACCCCACCGCTCAACCACGAGCCGCTGTCGCAGATTATCGAAGACGTTTACGAGTACGAAGACTCCAAGCGGCTCGCGAAGACCGTGATTCAGTTTGTGCCCCAGCAGCAAAGCGAGGCGGGGGCCGACTGGTACGTGATCGAGGCCACGGAGACCGGTGAGCTAATCGCCCTAGCAGATGTGCCCTACCGCGTGGGGCTAGACCCCCGCAGCTACCTCAACCCATCCTCCGCCAGCGACACCGGCGACCCCTACTGTACCCAGGGCTTCACCTACACCTTTGCCATGGAGCAGACCGAGGAGCCCCAGGAAAACATTGAGCCGGAGTTCTACGAGCGCTACCGGCCCTACTACGGCTACGACCCCAACCCCAACATCTCCGACTTTGACGTGGTGTTC
>JBCCAG010000014.1:0-15815 GCA_039814955.1 Cyanobacteria bacterium P01_A01_bin.135 | reverse complement strand
GGGGCTGCGGGTTAATTCTTGGGTCATGTTTACTCCTTACACCAGCTCAATTTTCGAATCATCGCCAATCATGAACCGCAGGGCGCGGGGCCGCTCGGGGGCTTCGGTGAGCTTGGCCCGCTGGCCAATCAAGCTATCGACAATCCGCTGGTGGATGCCGATTACCTCAGCCCCCTGCAGAATCACGCTGTGCTCGATGTCGGCCTCGACTAAGCGGGTCTCGTCGGCGATGCTGCTATAGGGGCCGATGAAGCAGTTTTCCAGGTGGCAGTTCTCGCCAATCACCACCGGGCCACGCACTTTGCAGTTGACTAGCTTGGAGTTGCGGCCAATTTTCACCCGGCCGATTACCTGACTGGCCTCGTCCACCTCTCCCAAGTTCTCGGCTTTCAGACCCCGGTCAAGGATGATGCGGTTGGCTTCCAGCAGGTCGTCTTTTTTACCGGTATCCAGCCACCAGCCCCGTAGTTCCACCGCTTCCACCGGCTGCTGCCGCTCGATCAGGTTCTGGATAGCGTCGGTGATTTCCAGTTCACCCCGAGCCGAGGGCTGAATCTGGGCAATGGACTTGTGCACCTCTGGAGAAAACAGATATACCCCGACTAGGGCCAGGTCTGATGGAGGGACCTTGGGCTTCTCCACCAGGCGGAGAATGCGGCCCGTCTCGTCCACTTCGGCCACACCAAAGGCGGTGGGGTTAGGAACCCGGCGCAGCAGGGTCAGAGCATCCAGGTGGCGCTCCTTAAATTTGGCGCAGAAGTCATGTAGACTGCCCTCAATTAGGTTGTCCCCCAAATACATAACGAAGGGGGCATCTCCTAAGAAGTCTTGGGAGATTTTAACCGCGTGGGCTAGACCTGCTGGCTCGTCCTGCAAAATGTAGGTAATCTTGGCCCCAAAGCGATCGCCATTGCCGGTTTTTTCCTTGATCTCGCCGCCGGTCTCCGGGCTGATGACGATGCCGATATCGGTAATGCCGGCAGCCACAATGGACTCGATGCCGTACCAGAGAATGGGCTTGTTGGCGACGGGCACGAGCTGCTTGGCGCCTGTATAGGTCAAGGGCCGTAGCCGGGTGCCTTTACCGCCCGAGAGGATGAGTGCTTTCATAGGAGGAATAATAGCTATGAGGTATAGAGTTCCACGAGCATCTGCCGGAGGCTGTGCCGCCAGTGGGGCGGCGAACCAATCAGCTTAGAAATCTTTTGCCCTGAGAGAACGGAGTAAGCCGGACGCTGGGCCGGGGTAGGGTAGTCTGCAGTGGTAATGGGAACAACCCGCTGAACTTTCAGCGAGGCACCCTGGGTTTTCGCCTCCTCAAAAATCGCGACAGCAAAGTCATACCAGCTGGCGACGCCGCTGTTGGTGAAGTGGTAGGTACCCGTTGCATCAGACAGTTCAGCCGCCTGCTCAGACGCCTCCCGATCAATTAAGCGGGCGATCGCCGCCGCAATGTCACCAGACCAGGTGGGTGAACCAATCTGGTCAGCAACCACCCGCAGCTCGTCGCGCTCCGCCGCTAACCGCAGCATGGTCTTAACAAAGTTCCCTTTTCCCTTGGTGCCATAAACCCAAGCGGTGCGCAAAATAATGTGGTTGTCGCAAGCCTGCCGGACCCCATCCTCCCCCAGCAGCTTCGATTGGCCGTAGGTCCCCAGGGGACTGGGCATATCGTCTTCCCGGTAAGGGCTGCTTTTCTTGCCGTTAAAGACGTAGTCGGTGGAAATGTGAATTAGCTTGCCGCCGAGCCGCTGCACCTCCTCCGCCATAACCGTGGGGGCGATCGCATTAATCTGGCTAGCGAGCTCCGGCTCTGACTCAGCCTTATCGACAGCAGTGTAGGCTGCCGCGTTAACGATTAGGTCTGGCTGCTCCCGGCGGATGACTTGCCGGATAGCTTCCACTTCAGTGAGGTTCATATCCTGCCGCCCAACGGAAACCAGCTGGCCGATGCCGGTGAGGGTGTGCCGTAGCTCCTGCCCAACTTGGCCATTAGCCCCGACGAGTAGGATTTTCGTCATGGGTAAACCTCGGCATTCTGAAGGGGTTTGCCTGCTAAATCCTTTTTAGACAGGATGGGGGCATCTGAAATTGGCCAGTTAATGCCAACATCGGGGTCATCCCAGCAGATAGAGCGCTCATGCTGCGGCGCATAGAAGTCTGTAGCTTTGTATAGCACTTCCGCAACCTCTGACACGACTAAGAAGCCATGGGCGAAGCCCGGCGGCACCCAGAGCTGGTGCTTATTCTCGGCAGTGAGCAGGTGTCCTACCCACTGGCCGTAGGTGGCAGAGCTGCGGCGAATATCGACGGCCACATCATAAATGGAGCCGACAACGGCCCGGACCAGCTTTCCTTGGGCCTGCTCAATCTGGTAGTGGAGACCCCGCAGGACGTTTTTTGACGAGCGGGAATGATTGTCTTGAACGAACTGCAGGTCAGTTCCAGCCTTATCGGCAAAGGCTTGCTGATTGTAGCTTTCGAAGAAGAACCCTCGGTCATCACCGAAAACCTGCGGCTCGATTACAAGCACCTCTGGAATCTTTGTTGGCGTGACGTTCATCTATTAATTCATCTATTGAGAATACAGATATGAAGATATATAGTTCGCGACAAATAAAAGGCTTCGCGAGCAGACGCAGACATAGAAGGCCGCTTCAAACGAAGAAAAGCCTGATTGCTGATAAAAATCGGGGCGAGGCTCTACAGACTGACCCAGGGACTCATCAGCTGACTCTTAATTAAGCTTCCCGCAGGAGCTGTAAGAATTATCGGCGATCTTCAATCTTTTAGTCACGTTCTCAGCCCAAGCTTTACCCACACTTCATAGGGCGAGCCAGTTCTATGGGATTTGGGGGTTGGCCACAAGGAAACCTGTTGGAGTTCACCTCCCGATATGGGAGGCGAACTCCATGGCAGCGCCGCTTGTTGATCGCTTTTGGCTAGCTCACCCGCTTACTGCATGTACTGCGTTGGGGTAAGCGGCGCTGTGCTGCGGCTAGTTGCCGCCGACACGGCGGCTCCCGACTGAGCGCGAGGGTTGATAGCCGTCGCGGTTCGATCTAGGCTGCGGCGGGTGACGCTATCAGTGATACCGCCACTGTTGGCGGGAACAGGAATTGTCATAATGCTCTCCGCAACGAGGTACTTCTCACTATCTGGCGTGTACTGAATCACAGCAGCGGAGTCGCTGCTGCCCTCGCGGGTCTCAAGGGTTGCATCAGGCCATTTTAGGGCTTCAGTGGGCTCTAGGCTGACCATAAAAGTGACCTTGGGGTCAGGGTTGAAAGACAGGTTGAAAGCGGCCCTCTCGATTTGCCAAGATTCTAAGGAAGATAGGGCGCGGTCGGACTGCCAGATCTGCAGTTCGGTGGTCCATCGGCCATCTTCAATCTCGGCGTACTGGCGGTCAAGCAGGGAATAGTTGGGGGCTTGCCGGTTGCTGAGCTGACGCATGGCCGTCACCGCCACGGTTGCTCCATTAAGCCCTGTGGCATCACCCGATACAAGATAGGTGCCTGTCTGGCCCTGGGGCTCAATATTGCGAATGCTGAGGGTTACGGATTGAGAGAGATCGGTCAAATTCGATCCGCAGCCTGTGAGGGTAGCTAGCACAAGGACAAGGGCGCATAGCTGGAGGGTGACACGGCGAGCAGGTGCCTTAAAGTATAATTTGACACTCATAAATGTATTTCAACTGAGGGGTTGGCAGTTTTTAGTCGTTAAGAAGCTAACCAAATAAATGCAGAGTTTAAGTACATTCTCAGGCCGGGCAAGGTATTTCAGGACTGTTTTGTAGATTGCTCTAGTCTGAGAAGGGCTTGTGAGCAGGTGTCATAAACGACAAAGTATTGGCGATAGATCGGTAGCTAATTACCTGAAGCGACCGGATTGCAGGCTGACCTTACGGGAATGGTTAAGACAAAGCTCAGTAGCCCTTGTAGGTCCTAGGCAACTTTTGGAAGGCCGAGGCGACAGCTTCTGCTCGGCTCGCACCTACCTTGTGTAAAATTTGAGACTTCCAGCCTGAATAATGGGCCGTAGTTTTAGGGTTCGACTGTAGTTTGCGGCAGTTAGCCAACTTAAAGCTAACGCATGCCATGCCGGGGGTATAAAGCTGCCAGCAGCCTGGCCTAGGACTCCAAGAATTCAGGCAAATTTTGCAGAATAGCCAAAGCTTAAATCCTAGGAAAAAAGTTCTATTAGGTTTTGATGAACCACAGTTAGTTTTGCGGATGCAATTATATCTGGCTGCTATTAACAACTGAATACCTAGACATAAGTTATCAAATCTGATGTCCAGCCCCTCCATTCCCAGCGACTCTATCGCTTATCTGACCTGTGTAGGATTAGGACTACTCGCCGCATCAGCTCAGCCTGTTCAAGCGAGCGAAGCCAGTCCTGATGCTGAACCTACTTCCCCCTCCGCTAATCTGCTCAGTGAAGCTGAGACAACGTCGTCGGAGTCTGAACTACAAGACGTCGCCGTCAGCGTCACCCCTGCCGCTACCTTCTCGCCAACCAGCGAGCGGGCTTCTGATGAATTGCCGAGCGCTTCCTTGCCACCTCGCAGCGTCAGTATTGCGGCGGACGTCGCGTTCGATAGCGCCACGATCGCCAACGATGCCAAGGTAGCGCTCCTCAGTTCGGCAGATCTACCGATCGCTGAGATAGAGGCGAGCACCGAGGTAGCCGCTCTAGAGCGTACGGCGGCGTTGGCCATCGATGCCATCGACGGGGCTGTGGTGCCCCAGCCAAACGGTGATCTGGGCGAGGCCGAAACGGATAAGCCTGAAACTAACGAGGTTGCCCTAGCATTTCAGCCCCTTGATCCGACTGCAGAAATCTTGATCGTGCCGCCTGAGATAGAAGTGGCGGTGCCATCAGAGCCTGAAATAGCAGCGCGTCCTGCAGGGGCTAATCTTCAGCCGGCTTACCAAGTGGTGACAACAACGCCGCCAATGCCGGTAATTGAAATTGCAGCGGCAGAGCCATCCTTTAATCCAACCGAGCAGTTCCACTATCAGCCGACGGCAACCACCGGCAACTTTGAGGTAGCGAGCGTCGAAGTCGTTGAGCCCGCTCCTCCAGAACCCCTAGAGCCGCTAGAGCCACCGGCTGCGTTTGACATGGCTACCCCGGATGCGCCCGCTGTGTCTCCTGTGTCCGCTGCCCCGGCTACACCGCTCTATGCGGCGGCAGATCCCTTTGTCTTTGAGACGGCAACCCCCGCCCCTGCGGCAGCACCGCTCTATACGGCGGCAAACCCTACTGGTTTTGGGATGACAACCCCCGCTCCTGTAGCAGTACCCCTCTATGCGGCGGCAGATCCTGCTGCGTTTGCGGCGACTCCCGCTGCCCCGGAAGCTTTCCCTCTAGATGATACAGTCGATCCGGTAGGAGCTAGTGGACTCATGGGAGTGGTCGCCCAGGGGATTGGCTCGGACCTGCCTCCCTTTAGCTCGGATTCTCCGGCCTCTGCTGCCGACCTCGTCAATCCCAACCGGGCGTTGACGGGCCCAATCATGAATTTTCAGTCGGCATTCCTCTATCAAGAAGACGATCTCTCCGCGCGAGGACGGCTGTCAGGGGTCTATCCGATTACCTCTTATCTTGTGGTGGGGGGCGCTATCGACCTCACGGAAGGCACCGCCTTTGTCGACTCTGAGCTAGAGGGCCTCAACATCAATGAGCTCTATTTCACCGTTGCCCCCCCGAGCCTTCCCAACCTGCGGTTCACGGTGGGCCAAGTTGACCTAACCTCTTACTTTGACCGCAACAGCTTTGCAAAGGATGCCGTCACCCATTTCTTCAACCCGGTGTTCCAGACGAACCCCGCTCTGGCCACCAGCGGCCTAGGCTCCCGACAGGGCATTGTCGCCAACTGGGCGGTGAACGACGATGTTCGGCTAGCACTGGCTAGCTTTTCTTCGGATCGCAGCATCAGCGATTTTGAGCTCGACGGGTATGCGGGCGAGGTGAGCGTTCGGTTGGGTAACGGTATTATTCGCGGCACCTACGTCAATGGTCGGGACGCCGGAGCGAATGACGGTCCGTCAGACATCTTTAACTTTGAGCGACTAGATGGCCTAGTGGGCATCGACGAGGGCGATCGCGAGGAAGCCTTTGGCCTCAATGCGGAATATTTTGTTCCGGAGGCGAATCTGGGCCTGTTTGCTCGCTATGGCTACTACAACAACCGCGACGCCGACTTTGACGCCAGCACCGTCAGCGCCGGTATCAACCTGCTGGATATCTTCAAAGACCGCGATCGCCTTGGGCTAGCCTTTGGCCAAAACCTCAGCGGCGATGAGGGAGAGTTTGATAACTCTAACGCCCTGGAGGTGTTCTATGACATGCCGCTTCAGGAAAACCTCCGCGCTGCCATCACCCTGCAGCAGCGGGACGACTTCAGCGAAACCGTTGTTGGCTTCCGCATCCGGGGTGACTTCAACCTGCTGCCCTAGGAATGCTCAGCCTTTGAGGCCGCGTCCCTGAAACCTGCGTCCAGGGCTGTATAAGAACATAACGCTGTACTGACACCTAAGACATAATTCATACACCAATCGCTATGACATCCAAAGCAGATACCACCCGCCGGAGGCGGTTCCTCTGGGGAACACTGTTTAGTATCAGTCTGCTGGGCCACGGCCTAGTGGTACCCCTCTCGCTGCCGGCCCAAGCCCAGTCTGCCTCCGTTGCCCAGGGCTACACCTATCTCGATCGCGGCTGGGTTGACGGCGCCATTGAAATCTTCGAGCGGGCGCTGCGGGCTAACCCCCGGTCCGTCAATGCCCAGCTAGGTCTGGCGATCGCCTATCGCCGCTCCGGTCGCGATGCTGCAGCCTTTGAGGCCTACAAGTCTGTGCTCGCCCTAGACAGCGACAACCAGCTGGCCCTGTTTGCCATCGGAACCTTGGGGAGCTTTCGCCCCGAATGGCAGGGCGACGGCATCGAGGCTCTGACCCGATTGCTGAGCTTGGACGGCAACAATCTGCAGGCCCGTCAGCAGCGAGCCCTGCTGTATCTTTATCAAGGTCAATTCAGCGCCGCGGTAGCAGACTATACCCAGGTTCTACAAGCTAACCCCACGCCAGAGGCTCTCATCGGTGCAGCTCAGGCCTACACCTACAGTGGCAACCACCGCGAAGCCCTGCCCCTATTTCAGCGCTATGAAGCGACAGGCACCACCCTAAGCACCAGCGAAGCCATCGCCTACGCCCTAGCGCTGCGGGAAACTGGCCAGGCGGATCGGGCTGTCTCCCTCCTAGAGGGCGCGCTGCAGCGGAGTCCCGGAGCCACGACGGCCACCACCCTACAGCTGCGGGGGGGCTTAGCCTCCGCCTATGCGGCCAACAATCAGCTCAGCCAAGCTACGCAAATCCTTGAGCCCCTGCGATCGCGGGGGGATGCTCGGCTGATTCTGGCCCGCGCCTACATGGATATTGCCCGCTACAGCGGCGACAACTCCTTTCAGCAGCAGGCAGCCACCCTGTACCGCAGCGTCCTCAGCGACCCGGCAAACCTGACGGCAGGCCGGGCCCGGGAGGTGGCGGATACTCTGAGTACCATCAGCGGCCAGCAGACAGCGGCCTTAGATATCTACAACCAATTGCTGCAGCAGTACCCCGGCGATGTGGAGCTGCAGGTGCGGCAGGCGCTGCTGGCCCGGCAGACCCAGCAGATTTCGGGAGACGCCCTGGCCAGCCGTCTATCTCAGCTTTTGGCTAGCCCGGCGGCTCAGCCGGTGATTGCCCGGGCCCTGGTACAGCTCACCACCCCGGACCCGGCGCTGCTGCCCATCTACCAGCGCATTGTGCAGTCCGGCGCAAATGAGCCGTTCTTGTACTACCGCATCGCCCAAATCTTAGCGGAGCAGGGGAACTTTGACGCAGCACGAGATGCAGTGGCGGTGTTTGCCCGCAGCGGGCAAGAGGAGCCCTTGGACGCACTGCTGCTGGCGGATATTGACCGCCGTCAGGGCAACTTCGAGAGCAGCGCCCAGCGCTATCAGGGCATTGTTAACAGTCGGCCCCAGCGCGGTTTACTGACGGCGGCACTTCAGGGCTTAGCCTCGGTGCGGGCTGAGCAGCGCCGCTTTGACGATGCGATCGCCATCTATGACCAAATCATCGCCCTCAACCCCCAGGATGACGCCAAGCAGCTCGGACGCGCCAGCTTAGCCTACGGCGCGGACCGAATCAGCGCCGCCGAGGCGGAGTCTGTGCTGTCTCAGTGGCTCTCCCGCCATCAGGTGACCGAGGCGCCGCCGGAGCTGTTTAGCTTGGTGGGTGTGCTGCCCGCCTCCTCGGCGCGGGAAGGGCTTTACGACCAGTTGCTCACCATCGATCGGGCCAATATCCCGGTGCAGGTGCGCAAAATTCAGCTGGTGGCCAGCCGCGACCCCGATGGGGCCCGGGCCATCGTCGATCAGCTGATTGCCAACAACCCCGATGACCTGAACGCCTACTTCGTGCGCGGTCAGATTGCCCAAGACATCGGCGACCTAGAGGATGCCACCGCCACCTACGAAGCGATCATCGCCCGCAACCCCCGGAACACAGGGGCGCTGCTGGCATTAGGGGGTGTGGAGTTTGAGCGCCAGCGCTTCGATGCGGCCCAGCGTGCCTATAACCAGGTGCTGGAGCTAGATCCGGCCAACGCAGCAGCCCGGCGATCGCTGGCGGGGCTGAATGCGGCCCAGGGACGGCGGTTGGCGGCCCTGACGCAGCTAGAGGAGTGGCAGTCTGAGCAAGCGGCCCAAGGCATTGCCGACCCCGATGTGGCGATGGAGATGCAGCGAATCCGAGAGGGTTTCTTACTGCAGCGGGGCATTGAGCCGCCTTGGGAGCGTTTCTAATCCGTCTTCTTCGATCGGTTTCTAATCCATTTTCAAACCGTGGTGATGATCTATTTACTATTTTTTGCACTTATTGCGATGATTGCTGGCTGCACGACTGAAGCCCCCGACCCTACCCCCCCGCCGCCCCCACAGGTGGAGCCTGCCCCACAGCCTTTGGTGGATAGGCGACAGCAGGCTCTTGAGGAGAGCTGGCAGGTATACAAACGGCGCTTTATTCAGGCCGACGGGCGGGTCATTGATCGGGAAGCGAGCGATCGCAGCATCTCTGAGGGGCAGGCCTACGCCCTGCTCCGGGCTGTCATGTCCGACGACCCAGAGACCTTTTCAGTGGTGCTCACCTGGTCTGAGAACAACCTCAGGGTCCGGGAGAATGGGGAGCCCATCCATCAGCTCTGGGCCTGGAAATGGGGCCGCAATGACGCCGATCAATGGGGCACCATAGACGCTAACTTCGCCAGTGACGCGGATCTAGATGCCTGTGTGGCGCTGATTCTAGCGGCGCGCCGGTGGGATAAGCCCGAATACCTAGACCTAGCTCGGACGAAACTGGCGGACCTATGGGACCTATCTACGGTTCCCATCCCCGATCGCCAACTGCTCACGGGCAACCGGCTATTTATTCCAGGGCCTAAAGAATCCTTCCAGCCCAATCTGTCTGAAATCGTCCTCAACCCCTCCTATCTGGCCCCCTATGCCTTCCGTCTGTTCGCTCAAGTCGACCCGGACCGGGACTGGATGACGCTGGTCGACAGTAGCTACGAGCTGCTGAACCAGTCCGCCGGGGTCTCTGAAGTCGGTCTGCCCGGTAATTGGGTCACCCTAGACCTAGCAACCGGCAGCTACCGGCCCGCGAACCAGGCGATCGCGGCTTTGAACAGTGACTATGGCTTTGACTCCTACCGAGTCTGGTGGCGGGTTGCGCTCGATGCCGCACTGGCCGATGAGCCGAGAGCCGAGGCCTACCTAGAGCAGCACCTAGCGCCCCTCGTTGACCTATGGCAGACCCGGGGCAGCGTTCCCGCCGAAATTGGCTTGCAGGGTGAGGCCCTCGTTGATTATGACTCCCCCGCCCAGTACGGCATGCTCTACCCAGCGCTGTCCCTGTCTTCCCCAGAGACCGCCGAGGAAATTCTCAACCGGGCGCTTCTACCCATCTACAACGGTGGCATCTGGGGAGAGGACACTGCCTACTACACCCAAAACCTCATTTGGCTGGGCATATATCCGATGGCGGACCTAGGCCGCCTAGACTGGCAGTTTTAATTCACTTGCTTATGTTTGCTCATGTATCGTTTACCCCGTTTAATCTCTATGTTTCGTCTTAAAAAACGGCTGAAGCACACCCACAGAAAGCCTCGCCGCCGCTGGCTTCCGTTCGCCCTTGGGACAATCTTCGCGCTGGCACTCACCGTCAGCCTCTGGCCCACCCCCAGCCAAGCCCAAAGCAGCTCACTAGAGCAGCAAGAAGACTCCGTCATCGACCAGTTCTCCCTGCCAAGTACGCCCGCTCAGCGGCCAGTTTTTCGACCCCGACCCACACAGCCGTCAAGGCCTGCTCGGTCACCGCGCCCTGCATCCCGTCCGTCAGCCCCGTCTCGCCCGGCGCCGTCTAGGTCTACGCCGGCCCCAGCCACCTCTGCTGAAACTCAGACGGCCAATAGCGAGACAGATGCTGCAGACTCTGAGCAAACGACTACCAGCCAGACAAGCGCAGCCCAAACGGCAGCGACTGAGGTAGAGGAGACCTACCAATACGTCCTAGAATTCAGTCGGAGTCCCGTGGTTGGCAACCGCCTCCGTCTGGAGAGCGTGTACCCGGAGACCCGGCTGGGCTTCACCCGCCCCCGCCACTGGAATGTCCAGTCCGCCAAGGCGATCGTTCGCTATCAGCATTCGCCAGCCCTGCTAGCCGATCGCTCTTCCCTAACCCTGCGGCTCAACGACACCAGCATCGGCAGTGTGCCCCTGGATCGCCCTGAAAGCCGCATCGGTGAGGCCGTCTTCGACATTCCACCCAACCTCATCCAAGACTTCAACGATTTGGCGATGGTGGCGGTGCAGCACACCTCGGAGACCTGCAGCAATCCCTCTAACCCAGCAATCTGGACGGAGATTTTGCCGGACTCTAAGCTGCTGTTCACCTTTAGTACTGAGCCTGTGCCCCTGGACCTGAGCCAGTTCCCTTATCCGTTCATTGACCCGCTGAATTTGAACCCCAACCGCATCAGTTTCCTTGCCCCCGAAGCTTACAACGACAGTTGGTTAACTTCTCTGAGCCGCTTTCAGGTGGCGGCCGCGCGCATGTCAGACCTACAGTCTCTGGAAACGCAGCTGGTGGAGGATACCGATTCACTGACCTGGAACGATAACTTGATGGTCATGGGTACCCCAGAAGAGCAGCCGATGTTGAAGGACATGGACCTGCCCTTCAAGCTGGTGAATAACCGCATTCTAGATGGGGACAACACCGCTTTGCCCGACGGCACTGGCCTGTTGATTCTGACCTCGGTCAACGACGGGGCGGTCCCGGCGCTCGTGATCACGGGCAACGACTCCGCTGGCGTAGAGAAGGCCATCCAGCTGCTGAGCCAGCCCGGCGATCGCCAGGTTTTGACCGGACAGACAATGCTGGTCACCAATGTTTCTGACACCGCTGACACTCGGGATGAATGGCCGGGCTATTTGCCCCGACAGCAGCAGAAGTTCCAGCTTTCAGATTTGGAGCTGGCCAACGGCGAGTCTGTGAAAGACATCACCGTGTATGGTGCGCTGCCCCCGGTGATCAACGTGCCCTTCAAAGCACCCCCTGGGGAAACCTACCTGCGGGGCAGCCGAATGACCCTCAACTACAGCTATAGCCGCCAGGTGAACCCCCGCACCTCCGCTGTCGAGGTAAAGCTAGACGATGTTTCCATTGCTTCCCGCAAGCTGGATGACTGGCGAGGTGGCCGCAAGTCCTTCACCCTAGACCTACCGCCTACCCTGATTCGCCCGGATTCGACGATGACGGTCAACTTCATCCTCGACCCGCGAGACTCGGAGCTCTGCGGACCTGAGACCGACGACCAACTCTGGGCAACTCTGCACAGCGACACGTCCTTTAATCTCAAGCATGAGACCGTGTTTGAGCTTCCAGACCTGGGTCTGCTGCGGGCCGGCTTCCCGCTGGCAGCTCCCCAGGATCTGTCCCAACTGGCGATCGCCCTGCCTAAGTTCCCAAAACCTAGTGAAGTCAGCACTCTGATGGCCTTCACCAAGCGGCTTGGGAAGATCACTACCTCTGACGCAGTTAACCTAGTGGTGACGACCGACGAGGCCGCCGCTAGCAACAGCCAGCGACACACCGTGGGGATTGGCCTGCGGGAGCGCTTTCCGCTACCCGAAGTCTTGCAGCAAGGTAGCTTTCAGCTTCCCGGCAATCTGACCCGGGTTGTGAACGAAAGCGAAGCTCAAAGCGCCTCTAGCTACGACGGCATTCTCAAAGCGATCGCGCAAGATTCAGGGAGCCGGGTGATGGTTGCTTTCACCGCCGACAGCGATGCCGGACTGGCGGTCCTGCGAGATCTGCTCAACTTTGATAGCTTGTTCTCCCAGATTCAGGGCGACACAGTGCTGATCAACCGCCTCACCGAGGAGCCGCGTCCCTATGACCTAGGGGCCTATAAGGTGACGGTTCTAGAGCAAACTTCTCCCCATCGGCTGGTGCAGGAGGTGGGCTCACTGCGGGGAATCACGCTGTTCTTAGAGCGCTTCTGGTTCCTGATTCCAGTGGGAATTATCTTGATGGCGCTGCTGCTATACGCCATCTCCCAGGCCTTTGTTAACCGCGTCAGCCGCTCCCAGGGGGTTCAGTAATGGTCAATCAACGATCTAAACGGCTCTCGCCCTTAACCCGGGGCTTAATGAACCTGCCGGGCTGGCTGGACTCCCTGCTGCCTCGGCAATCGACGGGGCTCTCGGTGGCGCTGGTCATCCTCGTGCTGCTGCTGTCCATTCCCTTCATCGTCACCCCGATTGCAGTGTGGCAGCAGGGTTTGATTGCGGTGGGCTCCGTTGCCCTGGGCTGGGGGCTAATTGCTCTAGAGGAGCGTCAGCGTTCCTGGCGGGCCAGTGAGCACTTTCACATGCTGCTGATGTGGGTCAGCATCATCACCACCCTGCGGTATCTGTTCTACCGCATCAGCTACACCCTCAACTTCTCCACGGCCCTCAGCACGATTTTTACCCTAGTGCTGTTTGGCGCTGAGCTGTACGCAATTACCACCCTGCTGCTCAGCTACTTTCAGGTGGTCCGCGTCCGCGATCGCCAGCCCATCCCCATCTCCCACCTCACCGCAGAGCATCTGCCAGCGGTGGATATCTATATCCCCACCTATAACGAGGCAGTGGATATTGTCCGGAGAACGGCGCTGGCGGCCTTGGCGGTGGACTACCCCGCCGAGCGGCTGAACGTCTTCGTCCTCGATGATGGTCGTAAGTATCCGGAGCGGCGCGTCAAGCTGGCTGAAATGTGCCGCGAGTTGGGCTGCGCCCTGCTGACTCGACCTGACAACGAGCACGCCAAGGCCGGCAACATCAACACGGCCTTGCCGCGCACCCCCGGCGAGCTAGTGCTGATCCTAGACTGTGACCACATTCCCAGCAAGCAGATTCTGCAGCATACGGTGGGGTTTTTCCTGGGCCAGCCCAAGGTATCTCTGGTACAGACCCCCCACTGGTTCTACAACCCCGACCCGTTTGAGCGCAACCTGCTCACCCATGGACGGGTGCCCGTGGGCAACGAGCTGTTCTACAAGCTGGTGCAAAAGGGCAACGACTTTTGGAATGCCACCTTCTTCTGCGGATCTGCAGCGGTGATTCGTAAGGATCACCTCCTGGAAGTCGGCGGCATTGCCGTGGAAACCGTCACCGAGGACTGCCACACCGCCCTGCGACTGCACCAGCTCGGCTACGAGACGGTGTACTACGACAAGATTATGGTGGCGGGCCTGGCCCCCGATACCTTCTCTTCCTACGTCGGGCAGCAGATTCGCTGGGCCCGGGGCATGGCCCAAATCCTGCGGCTAGAGATGCCCATGTTCAACTGGCGGCTCTCCCTACCCCAGCGACTCTGCTACCTGTCGGCGACGTCCCACTTCTTCTACGGCTTTCCCCGTATCGTCTATGCGATCGCCCCGGTGATCTACCTACTGTTTGGCATTAACCCGGTGCGCGGCTTGGGGGTAGAGACCCTGGCCTACGCCCTGCCCCACATCATCCTGTCGCTAAATGCTAACTTCATTGCCCAAAAGGGGGTTCGCTTCTCGTTCTGGAACGAGATTTTTGAATACTCCCTAGCGTTCCGCACCGGCATCGTTACCCTGATGGCGGTCATCAATCCGAAGTTGGGGAGCTTCAACGTGACCGAGAAGGGCACATCGGTGACCAAGCGCAACTTTGACATAGAGTCATCGCGCATCACCCTGGCCCTGATTGGGCTATTGATCTGCTCGCTGCTAATGGTTCCCTTTGGCTTAGCGCTGCGCACCGGGGCACAGCAGGCGGTGTGGATCAATGCCCTCTGGTGTGTATTCAACTTGATTATGCTGGTGGCGGCCCTCACCGTTGCCATTGAGCAACCCCAGATGCGCCAGGCCCACCGCCTCGATCGCAAGCTGGAGGTCCAGCTCTACAGCGGCGACCTCCAGCTTGAGGGGCGCACCTTGAACATCAGCGAGAGCGGGGCGCAGATTGAGCTTGAGACCTGGCCCAACCTGCCAGACATGGTCACCCTGGTCATCCATGGAGACTTTAAGGCCAGCGTCCAGCTCGACGCGGAGATTCTGCGGGTCAACCCCCTGGATGATAACCAGGTTTTGATCAGCGTCCGGTTTGCCGATGTCACCGACGAGCAGTTCGACCGGCTAGTGCTGGTTATCTACTCCGATGTGGAGGAGTGGTACAGCCAGCAGCGCAGTAATACGGACCGTCCCTTCGCCTCCCTGGGCTTCATGGCCACTAGCTTTATGCGGGCCTTTGAAAACCCCAAGGCCGCCGCGTCTACGACAGTTACGAAGCGAATCCAAGCCCAGAGCCACATTTACTGGAATGGGCAATTCTACCCAGCTGTGGCTATGGAGATGAATTCTCGCAAGATGTGTCTGATGATCGACCTCGATCAGACCTCTGATCTGCTGGCGGCACGGACGGCGCGGCCTTCAGTGGGGCTGCTGGTTGAAACCACATCCCACAGCGCGGATACCATTAGGCTGGTAGCGAGGCTGGGGCAGATCATCTCTGAGCGGGATGACCCGGCCATCTCACCGGGGCAAGCCGTTGTGGAGCTTGAGTTTCCCTCACATCTAGACCCCCGTCAGGGATACAAGATCAAGCAGCTCCTAGAAACACTGTAGTCACCGCGTCCATAGACCATCAATAAGCCCCCGCCCACAGGTTTTGTGGGCGGGGGCTTCTGCTAAAGCGGCGTAATTATGCGAATCAGCTTGCGCAGCCGCAGCAGAAAAATGAGCTGCTGAATCTCTGAGCTTACCTCGGGAGGATATTCGCGCTCTTCTAGCTCGCTTCGCAGCTCAGCGTACTCCGCCGCTGTCAGCGGCTCGCCATCTACAGGCGATCGCGCCCCCAAAATAATTTCGGTGCGGGCTACCTCCTCTGGCACCTCTTCGGGGGGCGGCAGGGCTACGGCAGGGGGCAGCAGGGCTGCGGTGGACAGCGGCCAGATGATTGCCGCAGCAATTCCCCGCACAGGCCAGTAGCAACCTCTCCTGGCGCAAAGAGCGCCGCGAAATCTGGATAAATCAACCACGGTTACCCTCAGAGCCATCGCTATCCCGATTTTGCAAAATAAACGTGGCGATCGCCAAATCCATCGGCGTCGTGATCTTGAGGTTGGCCTCCTCCCCCATGACAATCTGCACCGGCAGGCCACAGCGCTCAAATAGGGCGGCATCGT
>JBCCAG010000807.1:0-2172 GCA_039814955.1 Cyanobacteria bacterium P01_A01_bin.135 | reverse complement strand
TGCAGGCGGTGCTGAAAGACTACTCTGCCGATGTGGTGCTAGCGGACACTTTCTTTCTCGCCGCGGGTTGGCTGCACGAAGCTGGGGGTCCTCCCTGGGCGCAGCTGGCCGTCTCTGCCCTCAGCTTTGCTAGCAAAGATACCGCTCCCTACGGCATGAATCTGCCGCCCAGCAGCTCCATGCAGGGACGGCTAAAGAACAAGGCCCTGCGGGCCACCGTCAAGCTCGGCTTTCGAGACGTGCTCAGCAGCATTAATCAAGGGCGAGAGCAGTTTAATCTAGAGCCCACCGACAAGCTGCTGTTCGATACGGTGTCGCCCTACCTCTACTTGGCTAGTACCGTCCCCGGGTTCGAGTACCCCCGCAGCGACCTGCCCGCTCAAGTCCATTTCATCGGCCCGCCTATTTCCGCTGCCAGCGGCCCCTTTACCCCGCCAGACTGGTGGGGAGACCTGCAGACGGACCAACCCGTGGTCCATGTCACCCAAGGCACCGTCGCCACCAACCCCCAAGATCTGCTGCGCCCCGCCATTGAGGCTCTGGCGGATGAGCCGCTGCTGGTGGTCGCCACCACAGGCGACGAACCTGTTGCCAACCTAGGGCCGCTGCCCGGCAACGTGCGGGCTGCAGAATTTATTCCCTATCAGCACCTGCTGCCTAAAGTGGACGTTATGGTTACCAACGGCGGCTATGGCGGAGTGCAGCAGTCCCTAGCCCAGGGTATTCCGCTGGTGGCCGCAGGTGCCTCAGAGGATAAGCCAGAAATTTGCGCCCGCATTGCCTGGTGCGGGGCGGGAATTGATCTGAAAACCGGATCGCCGCAGCCGCCGCAAATTCGCGACGCGGTGAACAAGATTTTGACCGACGGCCAGTATCGCCAAAGCGCCCAGCGGCTGCAGGCAGAAATTCAAGCGTATCAGCCCTCCCAGCAGGCCGTCGCCCTGCTAGAAGCCTTGGCGACTAGCCAAGCGCCGGTGCTAGAGGCCCCGCTGTGATTGGTCGGCGGCGACTGCTGCAGATGGGCTGCGGTGCGCTGAGCTTCGGGAGCTTTCCGCCAGTCGCGCTGGCCCGTACCTGGGGCTACAGCGGGGAGGTGGGGCCAGAGGCGTGGGGGGAGCTGTCGGAGACGTTTCAGCTTTGCAGCGCTGGACAGCAGCAATCCCCCATAGACCTGGGTAAGCCCAAGCTTGACGGCGCTGTTCTCGACGAGGGGGCGATCGCCTACCAGGCAATTCCTTCGGCAGTGCAGGATACAGGCCTGACGCTACAGGTGGATACGCCAGCGGGCAACCTGCTCTACCTAGATGGTGAGGCCTTTGCGCTGCGGCAGTTCCACTTTCATGCCCCCAGCGAGCACCGGTTAGACGGAGCGGCATTCCCGATGGAATTGCATTTGGTGCACCAAAGCGAGGCAGGGACCCTGGCGGTGGTGTCGGTGTTTTTACAGGTGGGGAGAGAGAATCTGGCGTTGGCCCCGGTGTGGTCAACTCTTGTTGGCAAAAGCGACGCTGGGCAGGTGATGGTGCAAGACCTGCTGCCGGGCGATCGCCGGGTTGTGTCTTACCAAGGCTCGCTGACGACGCCACCCTGCTCAGAGGGGGTGCGCTGGGTGGTGTTCCAGACGCCTATAGAAGTGTCTCGCCAGCAGCTTGAGGCCTTTCAGAAGCACTTTGCTCCCAACGCCCGTCCCCTGCAGCCGCTGATGAACCGGGTGCTAGGCAGATAAGCAGGAGGACATAAATAAACGACTCTGTCAGGGAGTTCGCCCCCCGCCGGGGGGCGAACTCCAATTTGTGGCCAGCCACTTAATGAATCTGTCAGGTCAAGTTCTGCGTTTTCCCAGCAGGCTTGTTTCCCGCAGGCTCAATTTCCCGAAGGAGCTCACTTCCCCGACAGACCATAGCGCATTTGGGAGAGCCGCTGCAGCGCCACTGGGTCCAATGCCCCTGACAGTCGCCCTGTAGATTTCTTAGGCTGCTTTCGCTGCCGCACCTGTTGGTGCTGAGCCGACATGTCGCTCAACAGCCGCTGAGCCGACATCCATTCTGCGCCATAGCCAACCACCATGCGCCGCTGAGTGCGGTCTGAGGTGGCAACAATTAGGCGGCATTCGAACCGGCGCACATCGTAGCGGAAGTCGGCGCACTGCTTCTCAATGTAGGTGTCCGCCGT
>JBCCAG010000485.1:0-3787 GCA_039814955.1 Cyanobacteria bacterium P01_A01_bin.135 | reverse complement strand
TGATTACCAGCGACCAGAACTTCCTGCGGCTGCGCCCTAGACGTAGCGCCGGGGCCGTAAGCCTGGGGCTAATTCGGCTTGAGCCGGAAGCTGTGCCAGAAGCGGTGGTTGCGGATTTGGCAGCACGGCTGCCAGAAGATGTGCGCATCTTCACCCACGAAGACTATGTGGATTTTGAGCTGGCGGACATTCAAGGCGAGTCCCCCATCGGCTTTGTGTTTGGCCTGGGCACGGCCATGGGCTTCATCGTCGGCGTGGTGATTGTGTACCAGGTGCTCTCGACGGATGTGAACAGCCACCTGGCGGAATACGCCACTTTCAAGGCCATGGGCTACCGCAACCGCTACCTGCTGGGCGTCGTGTTTGAGGAGGCGCTGATTCTGTCGGTGCTGGGCTTTATTCCGGGCCTGGGAATCTCCCTGGTGGCCTATCAGGTTACCGCAGCGGCAACGGCCCTGCCCTTAGCGCTGCCCGTGAGCCGAGGTGTACTGGTGCTGTTTCTCACCTTTGTCATGTGCGGCGCGTCCGGGGCGATCGCGACCCGGCGGCTGCAGGCAGCGGATCCAGCGGATATTTTCTGATGTTTGGTGCGGGCCGCAGCTGTCGGGACATTTGACTCACTGGATTTTAGGAGGTTTGCATCATGTAATAAACCCTACAGCCCTCTTAAAATGGGACCATCTCAGCTTAGGGCCGTAATGCTTACGCTATCTAAGCTTCGCCAAAGCGTGAGATCAGCGCATTCATTTCACCTGTCAATTCTGTAACTTACTCACAAGTCAGGAGACAAATGATGCGACAACTTGCCTTACCAATGGCAGTGACATTGAGCCTGTTGATTGGACAGAGCAGCGCCCTCGCAGCAACTCGGTCCCAACCGCTGGCGCGTCCCGCTAATGCCGAGGACTTGCAGGCGCAGTTTCGTCCCTTCCCGTCTGCGGGAGATGATCGAGATGACTATCAAGACGACCTAGAAGACTGCCAGGACGAGGACGACTTCGACGATCGCCGAGACTGCCTCGAAGACCTACGGGACGATTATGAGCGCGATCGCTTTGAGGATGACCTAGAAGACTGCCAGGACGAAGACGACTTCGACGATCGCCGAGACTGCCTCGAAGACCTACGGGACGACTACGACCGCGACTCCGGTCGTGATTTTGACCGCGATTTTGACCGTGACTCTGGTCGGCGGGGCGGCCCTCCCTTTATCCGGCGCGATCGCTAGGAAAGACGCTCGCCACGTAGAGCATATTTGAACCACTCTAGGGGCGGCATGCCGCCCCTAGTCATTCACGACGCAACGCAACTGATATGGATACGCCATCACCTGCCATCGCCATCCAAAACCTAGACCACTACTTCGGTAGCGGCCAACTACGCAAGCAGGCCCTGTTTGACATCAACCTCAACATTGCCGCTGGTGAAATTGTGATCATGACCGGTCCATCGGGATCGGGCAAAACTACGCTGCTGACTCTGATTGGGGGGTTGCGCTCCGCCCAGTCCGGGAGCCTCAACGTGGTTGGCCACGAGTTGTGTCAAGCCACAGAGGGCCAGCTCGTAGAAGCGCGGCGGCACAATGGCTACATCTTCCAGGCCCACAACCTGCACGGCAGCCTCACTGCCCTAGAGAACGTGCAGATGGGGCTAGAGGTGCATGGTAACCTCCCCAAGCCAGCGCGCCACCACCGCGCCACCGACATGCTGGACCAGGTAGGGTTAGCGGATCGGGTCAATTACTACCCGGCAGACCTGTCGGGCGGCCAGAAGCAGCGGGTGGCGATCGCCCGCGCCCTAGTGAGCCACCCAAAAATTGTGCTGGCGGACGAACCGACGGCGGCCCTGGACAGTAAGTCGGGGCGAGACGTGGTGGACATCATGTACCGGCTGGCCAAAGAGCAGGGCTGCACCATTTTGCTGGTGACCCACGACAACCGCATTCTGGACATCGCCGACCGCATCGTCTACATGGAGGACGGCCGGCTATCTAAACAGCCGGAAATGGCCCACTCGTAGGATTGGGGGATTTGCCCTGTCCCCGCACAGCTCTATCTTGACAAGATTCACTGAACCAATATCCCAATGAAAATTCCGCAAAAGCCGCCCACATCCCCTGTTCAGGCCGCTATTCTCGCCTACCTGCAGCCGCAGCCGCGCACGAAGGCAGAAATCACCGCTGCCCTAGATTCACCGGCCTCTTCTGTCAGGCGAGCCATCAAAGCGCTCGTTGCCCTAGGACAGATCAAGTCTAAGCAGGTCGGGGACGACGTCTACTACAGGGTTCCAGTAGACCATAGGGCGAGGGGCAAGCGCGGTGAGCTTTAAGTCCTTAGGTTTACCTATTCTCATCAGCGGTTTATCGACCCTACTGTTGCCTACGGGAGCGGAAGCTGCAGAAACGATCTATGCAGCCATTGGCCCAGCAGAGC
The DNA here is from genome assembly GCA_039814955.1 of Cyanobacteria bacterium P01_A01_bin.135. Taxonomy (GTDB): domain Bacteria; phylum Cyanobacteriota; class Cyanobacteriia; order CAKZMO01; family CAKZMO01; genus JBCCAG01. Next base: position 1,355 of record JBCCAG010000485.1, on the reverse strand, counting down.
TTACCCTCACCGTCGACTCTATAGAAACCTTTGTCGAGGAGGGCAAGCTCACCGGCAAGCTCAAGCGCTTAAGCCGGTTCTTGGACGAGGAGACCCTAGCGCAGATTCGGACCCTGCTGGGCCAACCGATTGAGATCAGTGCAGCCACCGCCGCTCGCCTGACCTATACCGCCATTGGGGAGGAGTCCCTGACGCGACTTGGCACGATTATCCAAACGGAAGCCCGGCAGAACGGGCTGTACGCCATGCGGGCGGCCATTATCTTGGCGGCAAATTCTCCGGAGGGGTTGACGCTGCTCAGCATGCTCCAGTATTTCCCCACCGATGGCATTCGCATTGATATGGACGCTACCTTTGCCCTAGTCCGCGACTTCTTTGCCTTGAGCAGGGATGGAGAGGCCGCCCTTGAGGCGATCGCCTACCAGAGTGAGCAAGAGATCTCAGCGGCAGAGGTATCTGACTTTGCGCAGCGGCCCAACCTGCAGCAGCAGGGCCCCTATGCTGTCGAGAAACAGTTGTTGACCCTGAGGGACTCAACTCGCGCTAGCCTCGGTAATCCAGACGTCCGCCAGTTTAGTGCTGATCTTTATTTGCCCCAACTTTCCCAAGCGGTCCCCCTCGTCGTTATCTCCCACGGATTGGGGGCGCAGAGAAGCGGATTTGCGGTGCTGGCAGAGCACATAGCCTCCTATGGATTTGCCGTTGCGGTTCCAGAGCACGTTGGAAGCAATACGGAAGCGATAAACCAGATGGTAGCAGGGAATTATTTTGGCCCTACTAATGCGTCCGAATTTATAGATCGGCCTCAGGACATCACGTTCCTTTTAGATCAGCTGGAGCGCCACAACACTGCTGCCTTGGCGGGTCGTCTACTGCTGGATCAAGTCGGCATTATTGGCCATTCTCTGGGGGGTTACACGGCCCTTGTGCTGGCAACGGGAGAAATCAACCACGCCAAACTAGACGAAATCTGCGCTGACCAGAGTCCCACGCTCAATCTATCCCTGATTTTGCAGTGTCAGGCCACTGAGCTACCCCAGCCGACAGCCGACCTTCAGGACCCTCGGATTGCGGCAGTCATGGCGCTGAACCCAATTCCCAGCGCCCTGCTTGGCCAGGAGAGCTTAAGCCAGGTTGATGTCCCTGTAATGATGGTCCAGGCGAGTCAAGACATCTTGGCCCCCATGCTTCAAGAGCAGCTTTTCCCATTCAACTGGTTGACGGCACCGCAAAAATATCTGGTTACGCTGGCTCCGGCAGGCCATGGCTCCGCTAATCAGTCAGAGCCCCTGGAGGAAAATCTAGCCAACAGCCTCCTGACCGGCCCAAATACGACTCTGGGCAGCGCCTACACC
>JBCCAG010000795.1:0-2207 GCA_039814955.1 Cyanobacteria bacterium P01_A01_bin.135 | reverse complement strand
TGATGCTGTGGATGGTGTTGCGATCGCCATCCTGCCGCAGGTTCAGGAGCCCGGTTTCCACGGTGTTCAGCAGTTCGGGGGCTTCTTCCACAAAAAATTGGTAGGTCTCGTCCTGCAGGTTGACCGGAGTGGGCGCGGTGGTGGTGTCTACCTGATCGTCGCTAGGGGGAGCGGGAAGTGGGTCAGGCGCGAGAGATTCTGGGGCTGTCCCATTCGCGCCCTCACCATCAGGGATTGGCACCTCGATGCTGGCCGCTTCCATGGCGTCTATAGCATCTATGGCATCAACCGCAATCTCGGCAGCAGTCTCTGCATCTCCCAAGGCTATATCCCAGAGCTGCTCAGCCGATGGGGTCTCAGTGAGAGCCTCGGAATCGAGCGGTTGGGCATCGACAGACTCGTCGAGGATATTTGAGGTGATACCTAGGGCGGTATCTGGAGCGATATCTGGGGTAATATCTGGGGCGGTCTCGATGGTGCCCTCTGTTGCAGGTGCTAAGAAGTCGCTCAAGTCATCCCAAAGGCCGGGGGCAATCTGGGAATCCTCTCGGTCGGCGTCAAGCCCTTCGGCCGCAGGAAAGGCCTCAAAATCCGCGGTGGCTGGTAGCTCGGCCATCGCTGCCTCCGGTGGCCCACTGGTTGCTGCAGCCAGATTGTCGGCGCTTGTAGGAGTAGGGACCTCGACCGTAGACTCAGCCACATCCTCGGCGATAGGGGCAGGGTGCGATGCCCCAAACTCAATTAGCGCTGGGGAGGGTGGCCCTACGGGACGGCCCTGGAGAATAGCTGTGCGGCCCGCCTTGAGATCGGCGATCGCTAGGGCAGCCACCACGATCGCTTGCTCTGGGTGGTTGGTCACCGCCGTCATGGCCGCTTGGGCGATCGCCCCAAACTTCGGCAGGTTGAGCAGCTCCGCGAAGCCCACAAATACCTCAGCCTGTGCCCTCAGCTCCCCGGCAATATTCTCGGGTGTTTCGGCCATCGCCGTTTCTATGCGCCTAATCCCTTCAGCAACATCCACCTCGAAAATTGAGGTGGCCATGCTGAACCCTAGATCCGCCGAGGTGGGGACGAAGTCTCGCGTCTCTCGAATCGCCGCATCAAATTTTTTCTCTAGAGGGGCCAGAATCGCCTCTGCCGCCTCTAGGGCGATCGCTTCGTCTAAGGGCTGTGCGGCGATCGCCTGGGTCAGCGGCATCTGCAGGACGTCGTAGGCCGCGAGCAGGTGGGTTTCTAGCTCCGCATCAATGGTGATGCTGTCGCTGTAGAGCGCTTTAAATAGGGTCTCTAACCGGTGGGCAATCTGCTTAATGGCGTCCAGACCTACGCTGGCCGCCCCGCCCTTGAGGGAATGGGCCGCCCGCATAATGCTGTGAACGGTATTGTTGTCCCGGTGCTCCCGCAGTGCCAGCAGACCAGACTCAATTGTCTGCAGCAGCTCCGGGGCTTCTTCTACAAAAAACTGATAAGCCTGGTCGCGGATATCGGGATTGATTGACATGGCACATGGGTAAGTAGGAGGACATAAATAAACGACGCTGTCAGGGGGCGAACCCCCATATCGTTTACTTGTGGCCAGCCACTTAAAAGGGTGAATGGGCGGGCCAATTGACAATGGCGGTGGCGAGCTAGTTCACCTTGAATCGATCCACCTCAGCCTGTAGGGTTTTTGCAACGCTGTTCAGGTCCTCAAAGGACTCGTACACCTTGCTGGCCTCCTGGGTATTTTTGGTGGCGATCGCCTTGACGTTGGTCATAACGCCGGTCACCGCTTCAGAGGCTTGAGTCTGGACCACGGTGGCCTGGGTGATGGATTCTACCAGGGCACTAATTTGGAGGCTGGTTTCGGTGATCTTGGTCAGGCTTTCCCGGGTTTCATCCACCAGCTTCGTTCCAGAAACCACCTGCTCGGTGCCCGTTTCCATGGCCACGACCACTTCGTTGGTCTCCGACTGAATGTCGGCCACCAGCTTCTCGATTTCTGTGGTTGCTTCCGCTGACTGGCGGGCCAGCTCCCGCACCTCTTCAGCAACCACCGCAAACCCTTTACTGTCTTCCCCAGCCCGAGAGGCCTCAATGGAAGCGTTGAGCGCCAGCATATTCGTCTGGGCCGCAAAGCCGCTAATCAGGTTGACCACGTTGGAAATCTTTTGGGAAGATTCACCCAGCCGCTTTACCTTCTTGGCGGTCTCCGCCACCGTTTCGCG
>JBCCAG010000044.1:0-13132 GCA_039814955.1 Cyanobacteria bacterium P01_A01_bin.135 | reverse complement strand
TACTACACCGACGAGCGCATTATCTTTCCGGTGCGCAATCAGCAGCAGCGGCAGATCCATCCCAAGGCAATTGTCAGCTACATCTGGGAGGCCGACGGGCGATCGCCCCACAACCGCTTCTCGGGGGCCAGCCACGCTTTTATCCACGACCAGGTGCGGGAGACGCCTCAAGTCGTTGACTTCGCGGGGCGGCAGGTGCAGGCCCGCTGGGACGACGAACTGTCTACGGTTGTGGTCACCGAGCTAGATGGTTCTGTCATTCCCAGCTCCACTGCCTTTGCGTTTGTGTATCCGGCTTTCTACGACTGAGCCCGGCGACAGATAGTCACCGCCACCTCTCCGTCAAACTCGGGAATCGGCGCGGCTGGTTTGGCCAGGCGAATACATACCTCCTCCACCTGAGCTTTTTTCAGCAGGCGGTGGGCGATCGCCTCGGCCAGGGTTTCAATTAGCCGAAAGCGAGCATTGCGAATAGTGTGCTGCACCACCTCAATGGCCCAGCGGTAGTCGTAGGCGTCCTCAATGCGATCGCTCTTGCCCGCGCCGTTGCAGTAGTGGATGGTTAAATCAACGCTGAACCACTGGCCCAGCACCTGCTCTTCCGGCAGGAGGCCAACGTAGCCGTAGGCGCGAATGCCGGTTACCTGGATGGTGTCGGCTGGGGTGGAGTGAGCCATGGTCAAAGAGCGGAGCGCAAAAAGAATGTAAGTTTGATCCTACAGCGTTTCCTACCCCAACTTAGACCAAGGGCCTGCCAAGCCCCGGTTTTACAGAGGCTCACAGACGGTAGTTGACGCTGAAGTAAATCCCGTCATCCTGGGCATTCTCACCGCGATCGTCTAGGTCCACCAAGGGCACCGCTAAATCCACCCGCAGGGTCAAGTCGGGCAGCATCTCCCACAGGGCGCCGACACCCACCCCCGCTAAAAATTGCTGGTCCGGCAGCTCCCCGCCATCGCCGTCGTTCCACACCGCCCCCAAGTCCGCAAACGGCAGCAGTTGCACTGTCGCAGCCCCTGCCTCATCTCGCGCCAGGGTAATGCGGTCTTCTAGAGAAAAGCGCACCCCGTTGTCCCCTGCCCGGGCATTCTGACGAAAGCCCCGCAGCGATCGCCCCCCACCAATCACGAAGTCCTCGGAAGCCAGCAGGGGATCGGGGGTAAGCTGCAGGTCTAGCTGGGCCACTAGCACCTGGTTACGGCCTAAGCGCTGCGCCCGCTGCGCCTGACCCAGCCAGCTAAAAAAGCGGGAGTCAGGACCATCCTCGGTGACGGTAGCGTTAAACAGGCCAGTGCCTAAGCTAAACTGCGATCGCAATGCCCAAGCGCCGAGGCGATCGCGGCGGGTGTAATCCTGGCCAAAGCGGAACACGCTGGTGCGCGAGGTGATATCTGGGTCAAACGGGGCACCCACGGGCAGCTGATTGATTAGAGTCTGACCATCCCGGTAGCCAAAGCCCACCGATAGCGCCAGCTCCTGCCGCGGCGATCGCACTAGGGGCTGGCGAAAACTCACCTCATACAGCTCCGACTCCCCTTCAATGTCGAACGCTTCTAGGGAGGGGGTGATAATCTGATTGCGGTTGACGAGGGCGCGTACCTGGAGGGTGCCATCCATAGGGTTGAGGGGCACCCGGTAACCCGCCTCCACCAGAGTAGAGCCCCCTTGAGCTGTGCGATCCACGGAGACAGATAGAGCATCCCCAAGCCCCGTCAGGTTGCGGTAGGCCAGCTCTCCCCCAATGCGCTCTGAGCCGACGCTGGGGGGGGAGTAGTTGTCCACCCGCAGTTCACCCGCCCAGGGATCAGCCTCGGCGACCTGTACCACCAGCCGGCTTTCCCCGCTCTCCTCCCCAGCCTGCAGCCTGGCGCTGATGCTATCGATTAGCGGGTCGGCCCGCAGCAGCCGCAGCTGGTTTTCTAGCCGGTCGGTGCGCAAAGGGATCCCCAAGCCCAGCTCAACGCGATCGCGGACGTAGGCCTGCCGCAGCCGCCGGGTGCCTTCAATGACGACGGCGCTGATCTGGCCCTCAATCACCTGCAGCCGCACCAGGCCATCGACGACGGTTTGTTCCGGCACAATAGCGCGCGAGGTGAGGTATCCCGCTGATAGATAAAGCTGGGTAATCTCGTCGGCGGCTGCCTGAAGGTCCGCCAGGGTAACGGTAGTTCCCGCTAGCGGTTCAACAAGGGGGCGGAGCTCCGCCGGAGAGAACACTGTGCTACCCTCGACGACCACCTGTTCGACCCTAAATGGGACCGTCGCCCCCTCGGTTGGCAGGGCGGGCGACGAGGCCGGGATTTCGGGTAAAACCGGCGTCTCATCTTCCACGGATGGAGTATCTGGCGTCTCCTGCAGGAAGCGCTCCTCGTTGGGGTTAGGTTGCTGAGCCAGCTCAACCGCCGGACGTCCTGGGGTGGGATAACTTGCAACTTCGGGCAGCAAGGTATCACCCGACGGGGACGTTACTGTAACGAGGGCGAGTAGGGGCACGTAAGCTGACATGGTGCAATAGTACATTGGGCTGTTGGGCAGCATGTGGGCTAGGGCGCTACCCCTTGAGCAAGGTCTACGCAACTCGTTGGCGCTTCAGAATCTATAGCAACTAGCCTGATTGGCTGGGGTTGGGCGCCCAGGTACCGATGTGGCCCTCAGGCCATCGGCTTGCCCTTTAAAGGACCCCAGTGCTTTTTCCTTAAACTGACTCGCCGCGTGGCGGGTCAGTCGCTTAGGAGCTGGGGCCAATCAGTAGATCTGCACACAAACCTTACAGCAATTTTTAATCACGTGAGGTGCGGATTTGGGTGGCGGCGCACCTCACCGCCACCCCCTATATTCCACCAGCATGGAAGAACGCTGTACAGCGAAATTAAAGTAGGGCATTGGGGAAGGCAAACGCCACGGTCTCCACGCCCTATTGAATCCGTCTATAGCATTCTGTGCATCTACAGCAGGCTACGGCGATCGCAGCCTGCTCCAACAGCCCTAGTCCTCTAGTCAAAGATGAAGTTATCGCTATCTAGGGTAGAGGCTTGTACATCCTCCAAGATGGCTAGCCGACGACGAGACCCACCGGCCCGAACCCGGACAATGGCGTCATCGCCACGCTGAGATAGGTTCACCTCGCTCAGGCTGGCTACCCCAAGGGCGCGGACATCGATGCGGTCGGCCACGATACTGAAGTCCGTGATGACATCGATGCTTCCAGTGGCCGAGCGGTAGCGGAACACGTCGCGGCCCTGCCCCCCCGATAGGGTGTCGCGGCCACCCCCACCGACAATTAGATCATTGCCCCGGTTACCAGAGATCTTGTCACGGCCACCGTCACCGAACAGGCGATCGCGGCCAGCCCCGCCATTGATCTCGTCGTTACCCTTGCCGCCAGAGGCACGGTCAGCGCCCCGGCCCCCGTTAATGATGTCGCGGCCGCCGCCGCCCAGTAGCCGGTCGTTACCGCCGCCCCCGTTGAGCAGATCGTTACCGGACCCACCGACGAGCCGGTCATTGCCGCTACCCCCGTTGAGCAGATCATTACCAGGGCCACCCTTAAGGACATCCGCATCGCTACCCCCGTTTAGTAGGTCGTCCCCCTCACCACCGGTGCGCTCGTCTGAGTCACTAAATCCGCTTAGCCCTCGGTCTGGGTCAAAGGGGTCAGGGCCAAGAATACCGGATTCGGTCAGCGGTAGTTCGCGGAACTCCGGGGTACCGTTACCGTTAAGGTCGGCCGGCACCGGGGAAGGAACCGGCCCTGTGCCGAATACGTCTCCAGTAGCATCCACCACCTGAATAATGCCGTCACCATCGGGGTCAGGGCCATCAACGCGGCCATCGCCATTCGCATCGGGTAAGTCACCGCCGCGCTCGATGATGTCGTCGATGCCATCATTGTCAGTATCGAGATCTCGGTAATCGGGGGTGCCATCGCCATCGGTATCAGGGACAGGAGAAGGCGGACCGGGAATGCCGTTAGCATCGACAGTCACCACCGCACCACCAACGAGGCCATCCCCATTAGGGTCAATGACGTTAGCCGGAACAGTAGTCCCTTCCACCACATCCAAGATGCCGTCGTTGTCGCTGTCCAAATCTTGGAAGTCGCGAACCCCATCCCCGTCGGTATCTACGATCGTGTAGTTGAGGACGCCGCTCTCGGGGGCAGTCTCAACGATGTCGGCTAGCCCATTGTTACCAAACGGACCATCCAAACGGCCGTCGCCGTCGGTATCGGCTTCGCCATGGCCCGCTTCAATCACGTCTAAAATGCCATCATTGTCAGCATCGAGATCGAAGCTGTCGATGATGCCGTCGCCGTCGGTATCTCGGTTGGGGTCCCCCTGCAGCTCATCGATGTCGGGAATGCCGTCATTGTCGTCATCTAGGTCGATGGCGTCGGGAATCCCGTCCTGGTCCCGGTCCGGTCCGCCCGGTGGGGGAGGTGTCGTGTCTGTCCCGACGGCAACGCTAGCGGTAGCGGTGGCGGTAAGGCCAGTACTGTCGGCCACCGTGTAGGTAAACTGCTCTTGCCCAGTAAATGTCTGGGGATTGTAGAGAATGTTGCCGCTGGGCAGGAGCGTCACCACCGCCCCTGAGGGTAAGGTAATAGGCTGATTGACGGCGATCGCAATGCCGTTGATGCTGGTAATGCCGCCGCCGGGGATACCGCCGGGGTCTTCAGCGTCGGTATCGTTGGCTATCAGATTCAGAGTGATGGCGGTATTGGCAGGCGTCGTCGCCACGTCGTTGTTGGCGATCGGCGGCCCATTGATCGGGTCGATGGGTGGATCAACAATGGCAGGGGTAATCTGCTGGGCAATGTCCTCATCGAAGATAACGGCAAACTGCCTGTCATCCAGCTCCGTGACATTGTTGACGTTGACGAGACCCAGCGAGAAGTCGATGACGCTGGTGTTGGTGTAATTGATGGCAACCGCGACCTGGGGGTTAATCTCCGTATTGGCTGGAGGATTATCGAACTCTGGTTGATTGATGGCACCGGGACTTGTGAATCGCGTTGCGCCCGGTGTAGTAGGAGAAGCCAGGGGCTCAACAAAGCTACCGGCATCGCCCGTGCCCGCTAGGCGAGCCGAGTTTTGAAATCCAGTAAAATCGCCGAACTCCTGAGCAGCTGACTCACCATCAACGTCAGACAGAATGACAGGGAGCTCATCAAGGCTGGCCGGGGTCGTCAGATTGGATCCAGCCTCAAAGAACTCTAGCCGAAAGTCGACCGATGCCTCCGGAGCGCCGTTTATCCCCGGCGCACCAATTCTCGGACGCAAGCCCAACTGATTTTGGTTATTGTCATCTAGCACCTCAATCTGAGCACCGTTGTTGAGGGAAACGACCGTCAACAGGGCGTCGACTTGGTTGGCTGGGTTGCCTGTAATGACATCGTTGAAGCGGAAGACAGAGCCTTCCTCAACATTAAATACCCCGTTTCCTTGAACAACTTCGGGGTCGAGGAACCGCAGGCTGACCATCACTCCGGCATAGCTTTGCAGTAGCTCCGGCATAAAAGCCGGGGCTAGCGGACTCGGCAGATTGCCCACCGTAGCGTCGAAGGTCCAGTTGCCCCCCAGGGCAGCGCTACCGATTCGGGTTGTAGAGGCCGCGATCGCCGCCCCGGTAAGTTCATGGAGCTGGGTGATAAATTCTTCCCCGGCATCTCCAGCCGCAGCATTGCAGCCATAGAGCAGCAGGGTCGGAGCGGATGCGCTTTTAAACCACTGCGCCAGCTGCTGCTTCCATCTGGGTAGGGTGTGGAGAGCGAGTTCGCTGTCGCCGAGGGAGAGGTAGCCTGGTGCACCGTGGGAAACCAGGTGAATTTCCTCCAGTTCCATCTGCTGAGCCGCTTGGGTAATCGTGGCAATGCTGTCGCCACGGCCCAGCCGCAAGACCGCTGCGTCAGGTCGAATCCCCTGTAGCAGCGCATCGACATCGGTGAGGCGTTCGTCGATGACAACCAGGACTGGCGCGCTAAAGGAGTCGATTGCTGGAGTGATTTGGGGTTGCTGCACCCCGGCAGAGTAAATACCGTCCACGGTAGAGATAGCTCCTTAAATTGAAGATGTGATACGAAATTCAGGATTGATAGAGGATCTGTATTCTTCAGAGCCAAAGGCAGGGCTCCTGGCTCCACAGCCCTACTTATGACTATATTGATTCAACCCCTGCTAAGTGTGATTTAGGTATGAAGATTCATTTTGGCAGAATGAAGTCGCTCAAAATCCAGAGAACCTGCAGCTTTTTCCAAGCTAGCCCCGATAGCGGTTATTTTTCGCAAGGTAAGCACCCTATCGAATTATAGGGATCGACCTGTACAAACGTAGGAAATATTAAGTGCTTTATATTTTTTTCTGGTTCACCAAGCCGCGATCGCCTTAATAAAGCTTTGTGGTTTACCCTGAACCTTCTAGTTATAGGCGACGTCACTTTACTCGACGTAATTTAGGCGCTTCTACTGAGAATGGCGGACCAAGCCAATAGGACCAGACGCACCGTAAACCGCTTAGGACAGTTAACCCGCATCACTAAGGCCCGCGACCAGCTGGGACAGGGCGATCGCAAAGATTTATACGAGTTTCGCGTCGGGCGCTCCAGCCGCGTTACCGTCACCACGCGGGCCCCTGGCCCCATAGCCGTTGTATTACGCGGCCGACAGGCAGCGATAGGGCGCGCCCAAGGTCGTCGCCGTACTCTGCGGGCAGTGCTGGAAGCCGGCCGCTACTTTCTTCAGGTCTCTTTAAAGGGTCGCCGCCCGCAAAGTACGCCCTACCGGCTAACGGTACGGTCCCAGTTTCTGCCACCGCAGGCACCGCCGCAGCCGGTCACTCCCGTACCCCCACCCCAGCCTATCTCCCCGTCCCCCGCACCAGTAGAGCCCACACCGGCCCAACCCGCACCATTGCCGCCCGTCCTGCGGCGCTACGACTTCACCTACTACTATCGCCCCAACAGCCCCAGCAGCGAGCGCTACTATGGCTACGTGATTGCCCCAGCTCAGCGCTACCGGCTCGGCTGGCAAGATGTCAACCCCCAGGTCAGCGAAAGCGGGATGAATGGCCGCTACCGGATTACCCGCATCAGTGCTCACCCCAGTCGCCAGCGGCAGGGTCAGGTGTTTGTCCGTAGCTACATCGATGTCAACGCCGGCAGCGCCCAGCGCTACCAGCCCTACTACCAGAGTCGAGGCTTGCCGTCTGGTCGATCCGGGCTGGGCAGCGAGCTCGACTACATCGACCTGTCTCGGCCTGGGCAGTCCACTGCTCCCCGGCGGCGCTTTGGTCGCGATTACTATGCCGCTGACCCCGCCCTTACCCAAATCAGCAACCTCGCCTTCAGCGGCGACGAAGGGGAGACAGGTCAGTTTCGCCTGCGCCTGACCCGTCAGCCTCACTCCCTGGTGTCGCTGCGCTTTGCCCGCGATGGGGCCATCACCGTAGATGCCGACGGCGACATTAGCAACGGCACCCAAGACACCCTCTCCTTCACTCCGGATAACTGGCGGCAGCCCCAAACCGTTCAGTTCGTCGCTGAGCCCGATGGTACCGACCGCGATCGCTCCGCATCGGTCAGCGCCCTGCTCAGCGGCGGCCTGGAGACCAGCGAGACCTACTCCCTCGGCACAATTCGCAGCACTACAGTACCCGATGCCTCTCGCTACAACATTGATCTGGACTTTCGGGCAGACGCCCTTGGCTTCTGGACACCGGAGCGGCGGCAAGTCATGCAGCAAGCCGCCCAGGATTGGGCCAGCCGCATTGCAGATGATTTGCCGGATATGCGCCTCGACCAGGTAATTTCCCTTAAGCAGCCGGTACCCAGCGATTTGGGCCAGAGCATCACCTTAGAATCGAATCGCTACATCGATGATCTGGTCGTCTTTGTGGGAGCATACAACGCCCTCGATGGAGCTGGGGCTTGGGGTAATGTGCAGCTCGGGGCCTTCAGCAGCGCGGAGCCTTTGCCCCGAGCCAGTATGGTTACCATCAACCAGCGCTACGCCATCAACTACACCGACGCCCAGCTCTACTGGCTAATGGCCCACGAGCTGGGCCATGCCCTCGGGCTGCTCCGACAGAGTGCCGCCGGACGCAGCCTGATTTTCGCCCCGTCACCCGAAACAGCGGTGTTTCAGGGGGAGTATGCCACTGTCGCCAATGGCGGGCAGCCGGTTCCACTGCGCTCCCAGGATGCCCACGACCATGACCACGGCAACTATGACTACGGTCACGTAGCGGCCTCCGTACACTCGGTCATGGGCTACACCCAGCGGGCTAGCCAGCCTACGGCCGTCGATTTCGGCATGTTGGCGGACATCGGATACCGCATTGATGGCGTGAACGCCTAGCTCCAGGACAGGGCCTTATCGGTCTAAGCGACCTGCGCCGTTGGCGCCATCCGCGCCAAGAGCGATCGCACTGCGGCGTTGCCGAGGGTGGGATGCTGCAGCATGCGGCCCGAAATGGCGATCGCCTCAACGGCGTGGGTCTCCGCTAGCAAACCTAGCAAATCGGCAACCCCCTGAATCAACCCCAGGTAAAAGCGGCTCGCCATCACAGAAGCAGGGGCTTGCTCCTGCAGGTCCTCCAAGAGCTGCTGCCACATTGGGCGCGGGTCGAGGTAGGGCTGCGGCTGGTTGCGGTGGTGCAGCAGCCGAATACGAAATTGATAGGGGTCAGCGCCAGCGCTGCGCAGGGCAGACGGCGTTAAGGCGCTGCGCAAATGCCAGTCCCCCTGCCCTTTAAGGAAGGAACACTGTTCGCCAAGCCCAATAGCCGCTGCTACGGCGTCACACAGATAGCGGCAGGCAGAAGAGCGCGGAGCGGTCACCGTTTCGCAATGCAGCGCCGCGGCTGACCCCTGAGCGCAAAGGAACTGCAGCAGGTCCGTTTTACCGTAGGCCTTACTCAAATCATCCCAGTCAAACATCGACGCCAAGTAAGCGTAAGTGGTGTGCCAAGGACGATATCCCTGCTGACCGTTACCCAGAACGGGGATTGGCATCAAGGTGGCTAGACGCCGAGTATGACCAGCATTTACCAGGTGGAACTCTCCTTGCCCCTGATTGAGATGGTCTTTATGGAGGTGATGTCCGGTATCGCCGAGATCGACCTGTATATAAGGGTAGGCAGCGATCGCCGCCTGAGACGACTGGGCTGAATCAGGCTGAAGCGCCGCCCCACTACTGGGATCCTCAGCAGCGGGGAGATTAGAGTACAGCCGGCTTATAGCCGTGGCACAGTCAAAGACGAGGGTTGCCCCTAGCGTCACCCCCCCAGATGCAGCGAGATAGGGCAGGGTAGAGCCAGCGGTCACTGACCGACTAGCGTTCCCAGGCTCGAAGCGCGATACGGCGTCTTTCATAGCACCCTCCTTGAACATCAGCAGATGCGTAGCAGATTATCGCCACCGTCCACAAAATCGGCTGTATTGCTCCATACATCCGTTGCAATCGTTAATAGTTATCCCAAGAGCTGAGGCGACGATACAGGCAGCTTCAACGTAGGCCGTTGACGGATTTTCAGGGCGATCGCGTTAGGGCAGGGCAAAGCCATCACCACCATCTGACCTGCAGTAACGAAATTATCATCTGGGCTGAGCTAGTTTGCCCACCTTCTAGAAACGTAATGTCCACAGTCGCGCTGACCCGACATCGAGCTTTAGCGACCTATACGATTAAGAGGGGCTGTCGCTGTTTTTGAGCTGATGCCACAGTCTACAGGCGGCCCATGTTTCGCCACGTTACGCCATCCTGGCTCAGACCTGCGCAAAAATTTGCATTTCTCTCCCGCAGGTGGTCCTCACTCCACAAGCGATGCTTACATCCGCAGCCCCCTCTGCCGCTTAAGTAGACGGCCTATAGGCGGCAAGCTTATGCCCTCAGACGTAATGTGAAGGGGGCATAAACAGAAGATATCAGTATCACCACTCAAGTCTCACTAAAATTACAAGTATTAATTATCACTTTCGCATATACGCGGATCTCGGCAAAATACAGGAATTTTTGGCTGCGATAATGCCGTGCATCCAAAGCTCAGCTACAATTAAGCAAAGTCAGATGGCGATCGCCCCTGGCTACGTACATTCTGAACATGCTGTTTGATTAGCTGCTCCAACTGCTGCCGAGGAACTTCGACCGCATCTTGAAGATTATTGGAGGTTTGGCGAAAGATGATGCTGTGGATTGCTTTCATCGCTAGCATTTGAAACAGAATGTGGGTCACTGGAACGGGCAGCGCCGTGATTTGAGGATTGCGGGCCGCCTGAGAGCCCACTCGGGCATCTTCCAAAGTTGGGTAAGCGTAAATCACGTTTTTTTCAGCATTTGGCTGGTCACGATGGCGCAGGGTTGTCATCAGCCAGCCGCCGTCAAGGGTTTGAAGTAGGTAGTACTGCGGATGACCAAGCTGGGCGGCAACTGTCTTAATAACGGGCGCGATGGTTGTCATTAAGACAGGGGTCGCTCCGTCCTCGGGTGCGCTATCAATTAGCGATTGAATTTGCTGGTCTAGATCCATAGATTCCAATGGCGTGGGGTGGCGAGATAGGCCGCTGTCGCTAGTCTAGACCGAATTTTTCAACATTGCCGTTACTAGTGAGTGTATAGCGTCGTGATAGCCATTCAGTATCAGGGAGACAGCACCCAAAGCGTGGACTCCACTATTCAATTTCTCGTAGATGAGTTTCAACGGACAACAAAGGCGTCGGAGAAGAATTGCCGTCAGGTTGCCGCCAGAATCGCCGATGAGGTTGCCCGGATTTGCACCGAGAGCAAGCGCATCCAGGCCTCCGGTGAGATTGACCTGTGGATGATGAACCTGGCCAAGCACCGCCTCAATCAGTGCCTTAAGTATTACCGGTTGGGATCGCGTCAAGGGCGGGTAGACTTGCATGGCACTTTGAGCGCCGTCATTTACCGGTACATCACGCCGCCCCAGGTGCAGTCCAGCTATCAGGCGCGGCTGACGCTCATCGAAGACTTTCTGCAGAACTTCTACGTCGAAGCCCTCAACGCCTTTCGGCGCGAGTGCAGCCTGGAGGCCACCTACCGGCCCCGCACCCTGCTAGAGCTGTCAGAATACATGGCCTTTACCGAACGCTACGGCAAGCGGCGCATTCCCCTGCCTCGCCACCGCAGCCAGCAGCTGATTATCTTGCGGGCGCAGACCTTCTCGCGTCAGCAGCCCCCCGAGATGATGGTGGACATTGAGCAGGCGGCAGACGGCGGCAGCTCTGATTCTGATCAAGCCTGGGGCAGTGCGCCGCTGCAGCAGGTGCGCGAGCAGATGGTGGCCCTGGAGCCAAAGTCCGCTGAGGACTCCCTACGGGACACCGTCATCGACCGGCTGCTTAGCTACTTAGAAGAGAAGAAGCAGGAAGACTGCGCCGACTACTTTGTGCTGCGGCTGCAGGATCTGCCGGCCCACGAGATTGAGGTGATTCTGGGGCTGACGCCTCGCCAGCGAGACTACCTCCAGCAGCGCTTTAAGTACCATCTGCTGCGGTTCTCCATGTCCCACCACTGGGAGCTCGTACATCAGTGGCTAGAAGCAGACCTAGAGCGAAACTTTGGCCTAACGCCGTACCAGTGGGAGCGCTTTCAGGAGAGCCTGAGCGAGCTGCAGGAGAGCATTTTGACCTTGAAGCAGGAGGGATGGGGCGATAAAGCTATCGTTCGAGAAGTGGGCTGCACCCACACCCAGATGCAAAAGCAGTGGTCTAAGATTCTAGAGCAGGCTTGGGCAATTCGAAACGATTTACTGTCCGGAGCGCCCGTACAGAATGATGAAGAGTGATGCAGACGTCGTTGGACCGTATTTGTTTCCTGACGTCGTAACGCTTACCGTGTCTCATTCATATCAGGGGAACCATCAGGGGAGGTTCAGAAGCAAACGCTGGTCTAAATTTTGAGGACGCGGCAGCACCAAACGCTGGTCAATATTACGATTCATTCACTTTGTGTGCCCGTTATGCCAATCGCTGATTCACCGGATTCAGAGATCTTTGGTCTACTGGCAACACGCATTTTATTTATCAATGGAGAGATACCTGCTGTGCAAGATAGATTTCATGCCCTGCTCAAACGTCGGCTGATGGTCGAAATCGAGCAAAACCCTCCCCTATTCCCCTGGGAATCTGAGCTGTGCGAGTACGAGGTTGAAGACGCTGAGATCGCCGTCGTCTCGAGTCAGTTTTGGCTCAAGCAAATTCAGCGACAGCTGCCGGTGCCCATGTCTGAGCAGCTCCTAGCGGACCTAATCCACCGCTGTCAGCGGCTGGCCCAAGGCTCAGCCCAGATTGGGCGGCAGCTCGTCGCGGTGGTAGAGCCCCTGTTCCCCGGCCAGACCGATACCCTCAACGACCTAGCGGGCTTGGTTTTGGCCACCGCTCCCCGATCTTCCGCCCTGTTGGCTGAGCCCGACAGCCAGGCTGGATTCCCCACCCACTACGACGAAGCTACTGGCGCGCAGCAAATGGCGCTGTCGCTGATTGCCGTGCGGGAAATCCTTAGCCTTCTGACGATTACGGTACCCGTCAATCAGCCGCCCATCGAGCGGCAGTGGATGAGCGATCGCGGCCCCATCACCGTCACCGCGAGGTATCGAACCGAGCCGGATGGCCAGCTCCAGGTGAGCGTAGCGCTGCCCTGTCGGGGCCAGCTAAAGCTCCAGCAAGACGATCAGTTCAGCCAGGCTCAGCGCGCTAGCCAAGGAACTCTCAGCGTCGATTTAGAGGAGCTCTCTCGCGGCGATGTCTGCACCCTACTAGTGACCCTGGACAGCGATGAGCCGCTGACCATCGCCCTGCAGGTTGGCTAGTTAATCGCCTGCCGATGAATTTCTCTGTGGAGAAGTTCATCGGCGAGATAACCGCCTACACTGGGAGCTAGCCAATGCTAGCTCCCAGTTTGCGTATGTGGGCTAGCCTTAACCCCAGCCGCTATGACATCACGGCAACAATACCGACCCTGGCAGCGGCTGCAGCAGCTCATCCAGCCTCGCCCTATTCAGCCAGAGCATTCCCTGCGCCTGCGGCTCTATGTCCAGGCACTTGTTTCTGTCGGCATCATCGCCACTGACGTGACATCAGCCGACGCTGCGGATGCCCTCGGCATTAGCTTCTGGGC
>JBCCAG010000311.1:0-5009 GCA_039814955.1 Cyanobacteria bacterium P01_A01_bin.135 | reverse complement strand
TGACGTAGCCCAGCTCCCGGGCGTGAGCAATCACGTTGAGCATGGAGCGCCCCACCACGGCCACCAAGCGACCGTGCTTTTTGGCCAGCTCCAAAATCATATTGACCCGGTGCACCGATGAGGCAAAGGTGGTGACGAGCAACCGTCCCTCAGCTTGCCCGAAGACACGGTCTAGGTTGGGGTACACCGCCCGCTCAGAGGGGGTAGAACCCGGCACCTCAGCATTGGTAGAATCGCTCAGCAAGCAGAGAACCCCCTTCTCGCCGTACTCCGCCAGCTTCTGAAAGTCGAAGAATTCTCCGTCCACAGGGGTGTGGTCCACCTTGAAGTCACCAGAGTGGATGACAACCCCGATGGGGGTGTGAATCGCAACGGTGAAGCTATCGGCGATGGAGTGAGTATTGCGAATATACTGCACGATAAACGAGCTGCCGAGGCGAACCATATCGCGAGGTCGCACCGTCCGCAGCTCTGTGCGATCGGCAACGCCGGCCTCCTGCAGCTTACCGCTGAGCAGAGCCATGGCTAGCCGAGGGCCGTAAATGACGGGAATATCGAACTGCTTGAGGTGGAAAGCGATGCCGCCGATGTGATCCTCGTGGCCGTGGGTCACAATCATCCCCTTGATTTTGTGGCGATTCTCCCGCAGGTAGGAGACATCGGGGAGGACGATGTTTACGCCATGCATCCCGTCTGTGGGAAAGGCTAGGCCCGCGTCTAGCAGAATAATTTCGTCATTGATTTCAAATACGCAGGTATTTTTTCCAATTTCATGCAAGCCCCCTAAAGGAATAATTTTAAGGGTCTTTGATGAATCGTTTTGAGTCATATGTGTCCTTTGATACAAAAAATGAGCGTACAACAGCTTACTTGGGAGCGATTTACCCCTGGACTGGCGGCAAATATGGGATATCCTGCAGTGATGTCACTGCAACAGCCTTAGAAATTCTCTACAAAGGCTCCGCCGTTGGAGTAGATATCGGCACCTAGATGAAGTATTCAATTTTCAAAAGCTTTGAGAAGGTCGGCGCAACAGCAAACAGAGATACCTCATAGATTGCCGGCAGGGCAGCGAGCGATAAGTACAGCTCACCGCTGACAGGCCTGGCAAAAAAAGTAGAGCTCGGTAGGTTTAGCTGTGTCACCGCTTTCGTAAGCATCAGCTCTGACTACTTACGCAAAGTCCGTGTTTCTGTGTCTTCTCTATAATAGCCCAATTTCATGGGCTGCCCAACAGATTGGGACAGCGGGGCATCTGGTCAGCGTCAGTTTGCGAGCTGGGGACGATGGAATACGGGACATAAGGGGTGCACAGGTGCCCTAAGGCCAGGGCAAGTGGCTAAGTAAACAGGCTGCTAGGGCCCGATGAGCTGCAGGTCTTGCAGCACCTGACGCAGCGCTTGGGTAGTTGTATCGGATGCGCTGCACAGGGGCAACCGCGACTCTCCCACATCCCAGCCGAGCAGCCGCAGGGCCGCTTTCACAGGGATAGGGTTGGTCTCCGTAAATAGAGCCTTGAATAGGGGAAATAACCCTAAGTGCAAAGCCGTTGCCTCTGCTACCTGGCCAGCTTCGTAGGCGGCTACCATGCGCTGCAAGCGATCGCCCACTAAATGGCTGGCCACACTCACCACCCCACAGCCCCCCACCGACAGCAGTGGCAGGGTCAGGGAGTCATCACCGCTGTAGATGGCGAACTTCGGCGGCGTTATCGCGCGAATTTGGCTCACCTGGTCCAGGCTGCCGCTGGCTTCCTTAATGGCCACGATGTTGTCTAGTTCAGCTAGGCGAGCTACCGTCGTCGGAATCATCGACTGACCGGTGCGCCCCGGAATGTTGTACAGCATCAGGGGCATGTCCGGGCAAGCCAGGGCAACGGCGGCGAAGTGGCGATACAGCCCTTCTTGAGGCGGTTTATTGTAGTAAGGCACCACTTGCAGCGACCCATCGAGTCCCAGGGACTGGGCCTTTTGGGTGGCTTCAATGGCTTCGCGGGTGGAGTTGGAGCCGGTGCCCGCCAGCACATGAGCGCGATCGCCGGCGCAACCCTTAATCACGCGGAATAGCTCAAACTCCTCTGCCCAGGTGAGCGCGGGCGATTCCCCAGTGGTGCCACAGACCACTAGGCCATCACTGCCATGCTGAATCAGATGGTCCGCTAGCGCTGCCGCCGTGTCATAGTTGACGCTGCCGTCGGCGTTGAATGGGGTAACCATTGCCGTCAGTACCCGTCCAAAGCTCATCACGCTGCCCTCTCCTTAAACCACGCCGCTAGCAAATGATGTCGCAACTGGGCTGGCTGAGTCAACCAAGTGCGACAGATGGCCTCAAGACACCGCCGCGGGCAACCACTGGCGGGCCATCACCAATTCGGCAATCTGCACGGCGTTGAGGGCCGCCCCCTTACGAATTTGGTCGCCACACAGCCACAGCTCTAGACCGTTAGGGTCAGAGATGTCGGCGCGGATGCGGCCTACAAGGACATCATCTTGGCCGCTGGCATCCGACGGCATGGGGAACCGGTTGGCCTGCCAGTCTTCGAGAATGGTAACCCCCGGCGCTTGGGATAAAATTTCTTTCGCCTCGCTGGGGCTAAAGGGCTGGTCAAACTCCAGGGTGATGGCCTCAGAATGGGCCCTCAGCACCGGTACCCGGATGCAGGTGGCCTTGATTCGCAGGTCTGGCGCTTGAAAAATTTTGCGCGCCTCGTTCACCATCTTCATCTCCTCCTGGCAGTAGCCCTGCTCATCTAAAGGAGAGTTGTGGGGAAACAGGTTAAACGCCAGGGGATAAGGAAAAATTTCGGCCTGGGGCGCTTCCCCCGCCAGAATAGCGGTGGCCTGGTGCTTCACCTCTTCCATGGCCCGAGCGCCCGCCCCGCTGGCAGACTGGTAAGTGGCGGCCAGAATGCGGCGCACCGGACGCACCTGGTGCAGGGGCCACACCGCCATGGCCATTAAAATGGTGGTGCAGTTGGGGTTGGCAATAATGCCCTGGTGCTGCTTGGCCGCTTCGGGGTTAATCTCGGGAATCACCAGCGGCACCGCTGGGTCCATGCGGAAGGCGCTGGAGTTATCGATTACCACAGCGCCCGCCTTCGCGGCTTTGGGTGCCCATTCTTTAGAGATGGAGCCCCCCGCCGAGGCCAGCACGATATCTACCCCATTAAAGGTGTGATCGCTGACGGACTGCACTGGGATAGATTCGCCTTTAAACGTGAGAGTACGGCCAGCGGAGCGGGGTGAGGCCAGCAGGGTCAACTCAGAGACGGGAACCTCGCGCTCCTCTAACAGCGTCAGTAGTTCCGTCCCAACCGCGCCCGTTGCTCCCAAAATCGCAACTCTATAGGAATTAGCCATAGCAAGCCCCAGCTAAAGAATCGTATCTTAGTATTCTATTGTGGCCAGCGTCAAACTATGTATGGCGAGCCAGCTTTGCTGCTGAACGCGCCCCTACCAGAAGGGGCCTGCCGGCGCAGGCCCCTTGCCTAACGAGACTCTGTTAGAAGTTCGTAATGGTCATCCCCGTCCTTCCATCGGATACGTTACCATGGCTAACTGCAGCTCAATTTGTACCCCCAGTGGGTTCGGTCAAACCAGGTTGCCAAGTAGACACAACGAGTAACGCTGATGAAGGTTATCCAGGAAAAGCTGCCCGCTAGTCAGGTGGGTCTTGACATCGAAATTCCCCCCGAAATGTCAGCTCAGGCCTATGAAAAGACCCTGAGAGAGTTCACGCGCAACATGAATATTCCTGGATTTCGCAAGGGCAAAGTGCCACGGCAGGTGCTGGTGCAGCGGCTGGGCTCGACCCGTATTAAAGCAGCGGTAATTGAAGAGCTGATTGAAGATAGCCTTAAGAAGGCCCTGGAGCAAGAGTCTATTGAGGCTATCGGTCAGTTTGAGCTGCGCTCTTCCTTCGAAGATCTGATCAGCTCATTTCAGCCGGGGCAGGCGCTAACTTTCTCCGCGGCGGTAGATGTGCCCCCCAGCGCGACGGTTGCCCAGTACAAAGGATTGACGGTACAGGCGGAAGAGGTAGTCTACGACCCTGAAACGGTGGAAGGGGTGCTGAAGGACTACCAGCAAAAGACGGCAACCCTGGTACCCATAGACGATCGCCCTGCCCAGATGGGAGATGCGGTCTTAGTGGATTTTGACGGTCACCTAGCGGAACCGGATGAGAATGGTGAGACTGTCCCCATCCCTGGCGGCAGCGCCACTGATTTTCAGATTGACTTAGAAGAAGGCCGCTTTATTGAAGGCTTCATTGAAGGCATTGTGGGCATGAAGCCAGGGGAGTCCAAGGCGGTGGAAGCCACTTTCCCCGAAGGCTACCCCCAAGAGGACGTGGCGGGCAAGCCGGCTGTATTTGACATCACCCTTCAAGAGGTCAAAGAGCGCGAGCTGCCGGACTTAGATGATGTCTTCGCCCAGGACATCAGCGAATTTGAGACGATGGCGGAGCTACGAGAATCGCTAGAAAAGCGCTACACCGGCGAGGCGGAGCAAAAGACCAAGACCAACACCAACGAGGCTCTCGTCAAGGAGATGGTCAACCAAATCGAGGTGGAGCTCCCCGAAACCCTAATTAAGCGGGAGGTGGACTATATGGTCACCCAAACCGCGATGCGCCTAGAGCAGCAGGGGCTAGACATTAAGCAGTTGCTCACCAAAGAGCTCGTGGAGGGGATGCGCGAGCGCTCCCGCCCGGAGGCTATTACCCGGCTTAAGCAGACCCTGGCCTTAGGTGAAATTGCCAAGCAGGAGTCCATTAGCGTCGCCGAGGAAGATCTCAAGGCGAAGGTCGATGAGTTCATCGCGGGCTATCAGGACAAAACCGTGGATCGCGATCGCGTCCGCCAGGTAATTGAAGAGGAGATGCTGGAAGAGAAGGTGCTGGACTGGCTAGCGGAACACAACACCGTAGAGCTAGTCCCCGAGGGAAGCCTTGCTGAAGATGAAGCCGAAGAGCCGGCAGGAGAGGGCGAACTGGCAGAAGCCCCTGCG
>JBCCAG010000828.1:0-2080 GCA_039814955.1 Cyanobacteria bacterium P01_A01_bin.135 | reverse complement strand
GCTCATCCAGCCTCGCCCTATTCAGCCAGAGCATTCCCTGCGCCTGCGGCTCTATGTCCAGGCACTTGTTTCTGTCGGCATCATCGCCACTGACGTGACATCAGCCGACGCTGCGGATGCCCTCGGCATTAGCTTCTGGGCGGTTCCCTTGGGGGTCGTGGGGGCGCTGTGGAGCTGGCGCACCCGGCACCGCCCGCGGCGCTACGTTCAAGGGGCGATCGCGGTGGGCATGGTGGCGGCGCTGGTGGTTTTCTTGAGCGAGATCGCCACGGGCCAAGCGGATACCCGGCTAGCGCTGGCGGCCCTGCTCATCCACCTGCAGGTGCTGCACAGCTTTGACCTGCCGCGCCGCAAGGATCTCGGCTACTCCATCGTCATCGGCCTAATTTTGATGGGGGTGGCCGCCACCCTCAGCCAGACCCTAGTATTTGCGCCACTGCTGCTGCTGTTCATGGCCCTGGCGCTGCCGTCCCTGGCCCTAGACTACCGCTCGCGGCTGGGGCTGCCGCCTTTAAAGCCCAGCTTCACCACCGGGCAACTGCCCCTACGTCAGTGGGTGCTCCTGTTTGCCGCAGCAGCGGGAGCAGGGCTGATTATTTTCGCCGGCCTGCCGCGGCTGGGGAGCTATCAAATTCGCTCGCTGCCGGTGAGCGCCGCCATTGATTTTACCGGCAGCTTCGACGGCCAGACGATCACCAACCCGGCCTACGACGGCAACGGTGGCGATGGCGACGGCGACGGCGACGGCTCCCTGGGCAACGGCAGCGGCGCCCCCGGCACGGTGGATGAATTTGCCTACTACGGCTTCAACAGCCGCATGAACCAGAATCTGCGGGGGGAGATGACCCCCCAGGTGGTGATGCGGGTGCGCGCCCAAGCCCCGGGGTTCTGGCGGGTGCTGGCCTTTGAGCGCTACACAGGCTGGGGCTGGGATGCCACCTACAGCCAAGAAGAGATGACGGTCCTCTCCCGCCCCCGGTGGATGCTGCAGTTCTACCTGCCCGGCAAACCCAGCAGCTTGCCCAGCCGGGAGGTGGTGCAGACCTACTCCATTGCCGCCGACTTTCCCAACCTAGTGCCTGCCCTCTACCAGCCTAGCCAGCTCTATTTCCCTCTCGACCAAGTTGCGGTTGATGCAGGGGGGAGCCTGCGATCGCCCATTGCCTTGTCGGGCGGCATCACCTATACGGTGGTCTCTCAGGTGCCCCAGCGCGATCGCACCCAGCTTAGCCAGACCGACACCGACTACCCGCCAGGTATCCGCCAGCGCTACCTGCAGGTACCCGAGGAAATCCTGCCAGCGGTACGGGAGCTCACCGATGAAATCTTGGCCGAGGCCCCCAATCCGCTGACCCACCCCTACGAGCAGGCCCTGTACCTGGCACAGCACCTGAAGCAGACCTACCAGCTCCAGCAGGATTTACCGTTTTTTGAGGCTGGCGACGATCTGGTGAGCCGCTTTCTGTTCGACTACGGCGGTGGCCAGCCGGATCACTTCTCCACCGTGCTGACGATTATGCTGCGCAGCATCGGGGTACCGGCCCGATTGGTGACCGGCTTTGCCCCAGGAGACTTCAACCCCTTCACAGGGCTGTACGTGGTGCGCAACACCGACGCCTACGCCATCACCGAGGTTTACTTTGGCGAGGCGGGCTGGTTTAGCTTTGATCCGATACCGGGCCACGAGCTGATTCCCCCCGCACCGCAGGAGGCCGAGGCGTTTGGTCTGCTGCGGCAATTCTGGCGCTGGGTGGCGGGCGGGCTTCCCCCACCGATATTGGGCTGGATTCGCGGCAGCGGGGAGCTGCTGATGGCGATGGTGAGCCGGGCCGTGGGCTTGATGGGGCAATTGCTAAGTGGTGGCGTGATTCAAAAGGCGATCGCCCTAGCTGGTCTGGGGTTGGGGCTGTGGCTAGCGTGGATGGGGGGAAAAGGATTGTGGGGCTGGTGGCGGCTGCGGCAACTGCCGCCCGTGGAAGCGATCTATCAGCGAATGCTGGTGTGGGCGGGCGATCGCGGGGTCCCAAAGCGCCCTTACCAAACGCCTTTAGAACATACCGCCCTGCTCAAGGAGCAGCTC
>JBCCAG010000823.1:0-2111 GCA_039814955.1 Cyanobacteria bacterium P01_A01_bin.135 | reverse complement strand
ATTGCCGCTAGCGCGAACGCGAAACAGATCATTTTTATCCTGCAGGCTGACAGCGTCTCGAAACACCTGCTGTCTTGGGGTCAGGGCGATCGCCTTGGCCTGATTGATTTTGTTTCGGGCGAGGTCTTGCCGACTCATAAGCTGTGAGGGGATGTCAGTGGCTTGTGGGTTCTGTCGCCTTCTAGCTTGACCCTAGCCAGAGAGATTACTCAAGCAAGGGTTGATAAAGTTTATGGCTCCCTTACGAAAGCCCTAGCTGGCCTTATTCGCCACTTTACGGAGCCTGCGAACCCATTGCTGCAATTCCTCTAAACTCTTCACTATGCGCAACTCCTCTTTGCTTCGGCTGCTACGCCTGCTGCCCCCCTGCCTCGGCCTCGCTATTTTTACCCTTTGCGGCTGGGCCATTTATCAAGAGCTAAGCCGCTACAGCCTCCAGGAGATTCTGCGCAGCGTTCAGGCTATTTCGGTCTTCGGGTTGGTGGGGGCGATCGCCCTTGTTGGCGTCAGCTACCTCACCCTCACCGGCTACGATACCGTCGCCGCTCGCTTCGCCCGCTGCCCACTGCCCTACCGCCGCACGGCGCTAGTGGCCCTGCTCACCTACGCCATCAGCCGCAGCGCCGGCTTTTCAGTGGTCAGCGGCAGCGCCATCCGCTACCGCTTCTACCGCCGCTGGGGGGTCTCTAACCTAGCGATCGCTCAGATCATTGCCTTTTGCAGCCTCAGTTTTTGGGTAGGGCTGTTTGGGGTAGGGGGCGCCTTATTTTGGCTGGCTCCCCCCGACCTGCCGGCCAATCTATATTTATTCGAGCCGATGATGCAGCGGGTGGGGCTGATAGGGCTGGTGGTCACGGCCTTATATTTGGGCTGGAGCGGCCTTAGCCACCGGAGCCTGCGATTGGGATCTTGGACCGTGCCCCGGCTGCCGCTGCCCCTGGCGGTGGCGCAGCTAGGACTGACGCTGCTGGACTGGGGGTTGGCGGCGGGGATTTTGGCGATGCTGCTGTCCGGTGGGTCTTTTGAAGGGCTCTCCTACCTGAATGTCCTCAGCGTTTATCTGCTGGCCCAGGTAGTGGGGGTGTTGAGCAGCGTGCCGGGGGGGCTGGGGGTGTTTGAAACGGTGGTGCTGGCCACTCTCTCCCCGCCGTTGGGAGCCGACCGTCTGCTGGCGGCCCTACTGGTGTACCGGCTGATCTACTTTTTGCTGCCCCTAGTGACGGCGATCGCCCTTTTAGTAGCCTATGAGCTGCGCGTCCGGAAACCTAACGCAGGAGAGATGGAACCGCCACCCGAAATTGGCTACGGTGATTGAGTTATTTTCTACAGCAGCAGGACAGCGCCAGTGGTCCCCCTCCGCGACGAAAACCCGGTCAAAATCACCCCCTATGTCACCTACGGGCTGATTGCCGTCAACGTACTGATTTTCTTCTTTGAGTCCACCCTGCCACCGCAGCAGCTTAGCCAGTTCTTCTACAACTGGGCGGTGGTCCCGAAGGAACTCACCGACAGCTTCCAAACCGGGTTTGGCGAAGCGACGATTACCGAGTGGGGCACCCTGATCTCAGCGCAGTTTCTGCATGCGGGCTTTCTGCATGTGGCGGGCAACATGCTCTACCTGTGGATTTTTGGCAACAACTTAGAAGAGAAGCTAGGGCGGGCGCGCTTTTTGGGCTTTTACCTGATTTGCGGCGTCCTGGCGTCCTTGGCCCAATGGTTCTTTGCCCCTGAATCGGCCATTCCGTCCCTGGGGGCCAGTGGGGCGATCGCTGGGGTAATGGGGGCCTATATCTTCCGCTTCCCCAAGGTGCGGATTTTAACCCTGCTGCCCCTGGGCTTCTTCTTCACCACTATTCGCATTCCGGCAATGCTCTTTTTGGGCATCTGGTTTTTGCAGCAGGCCCTCTACGGCTTCGCTAGCCTTGGTGCTCCCGCCAACGTGGGTATGGAAAGTGGCGGCGTCGCCTACTGGGCCCACGCGGGGGGCTTCGTGTTTGGCGCGGCATTAGGCCCGCTATTTGGTCTATTTGGCGACGATGGGGAAGAATTGGAGTACGTTATTTCTGCTGCCCCCGATAGCACTGACCAGCCCTAGTCGATCACGCAGCCAT
>JBCCAG010000426.1:0-4140 GCA_039814955.1 Cyanobacteria bacterium P01_A01_bin.135 | reverse complement strand
CTCTCGGGCATCAACCATGGGCCCAATCTGGGCACGGATGTCCTCTACTCGGGGACGGTTTCAGCGGCGATGGAGGGGGCCATTGAGGGTATTCCCAGCCTGGCTCTCAGCCTGGCGAGCTTCTCGGCCCAGGAGTTTCAGCCCGCGGCCAACATCGCGCGATCGCTAATTGACTCCCTTGCTCAAGACCCATTGCCCCAGGCGATGCTGCTCAACGTCAATATTCCAGCAGTGGCGGAGCCTGACATCAAGGGCACGAAGCTCACCCGTCAGGGAGTACGCCGCTACGTCGATCTATTTGAAAAGCGGATCGATCCCCGTGGCAAAACCTACTACTGGCTGGCTGGAGAAGTTCTAGAAGAGGTCGATGATCTGACAGAGCGGGCTTTCTGCGGTGACTCTGAAGAGTTATCCCAGATAGAGACGGATGTGCAGGCTATTCGCCACCAGTTTGTTACAGTCACGCCGCTTCACTACAACATGACTAGCGCCTTGGGGCTCCATCGCCTGCAGCAGCGATTCAGTTAAGGCAAAACGTGCGGATAAGCGCCGTGCGGGCTGAAGGGAGTGGGGCCATGCCTCCTCGGAGAGATAGACCTGAGGTAGGCTAGAATAGGGACGATCAAGGGTGCAATGTATGCTGATGCCTATGACAGCTTGCTTTTAGGTCGACAGCGACTGCTGCAACTGAGGTTTAGCTGCTCATCTTTGGGGTACTCTCTAACCAATCTACTGCTCAACTTCATGAGGATTTTGGGTACCTTGTGACCAATGGCATAGCAGTCCTCCGGGCCTGTTACTAGAATTATGGAAGAGGACTGGGGCGCAAGCGGGATCCCTAGCCAACTAACGTAAATTAAGCGACGCCCATGTCTGAGAGTAACGGACAGCTCATTAAAAATCAGTTTGTAGTTCAATTCTGGGGCGTACGCGGCAGTATCGCCTGCCCCGGTGAGCGCACGGTCCGCTACGGTGGCAATACCTCCTGTATTGAAATGCGGGTCGACGGCCACCGGCTCATCTTCGATGGGGGAACCGGCCTGCGGGTTTTGGGCCAAGAGCTGTTAAGCCAGTCCCCCGTGGACGCCAGCATGTTCTTCACCCACTCCCACTGGGATCACATTCAGGGCTTTCCTTTCTTCACGCCGGCCTTTGTCCCCGGCAACAAGTTCAACATCTATGGGGCCGTTGCGCCCAATGGCTCCACAGTGGAGCAGCGCCTCAACGACCAAATGCTGCACCCCAACTTCCCGGTTCCCTTACAAATTATGGGAGCGGAGCTGAAATTTCACGATATCGAAGTGGCTGAGACAGTCAAAGTAGGCAATGGAATCTGTGTTGAAAACCGCCTGCTGAACCACCCCGGCGAAGCGGTGGGCTATCGGGTGAGCTGGAACGGGCTTTCTGCCGCCTATGTCACCGATACTGAGCATTTTACTGACCATCTAGATGAGAACGTACTGTGGCTCGCGAGAGATGCTGACGTGTTTATCTACGATGCCACCTACACAGATGATGAATACTACGCCAAGCCTGTGGGAAAGGTGGGTTGGGGCCACTCGACCTGGCAAGAAGCAGTTAAGCTTGCCAAAGAGGCCAACGTCAAAAAACTAGTCATTTTTCATCACGACCCGCTTCACAACGATGAGTTCATGGACAATATTGGCCAGGAGGCCCGCGAATGCTTCCCTAACAGCGTCGTGGCTTGGGAAGGGTTGGAGCTCGATCTAAACCAGCCTGAGCGGCAGAGCAAACAAACCACCGTAGTCACGCGATCGCGTTAAGCTATTTTTTACGTGCTAGTCTTTGGCTCCCTGCAGCACTGGCCTAAGCGAGCGCAAGCTCCCGTTTGACGCTAGATTTGACCCTAGATGTGCAAGTTATCTCTTCCAGCCGAGTTCTCCGAGTGCCGACGGCGATCGCCCTAGGCAATTTCGATGGCGTTCATCGGGGGCATCTGCGCGTCATTCAGCCCGTGCTTGACACTGCCGTGGGCGCAAAAACGGTTGTCTCCTTTGAGCCCCATCCCCGCGCTTTCTTCACTGGCCAGCGCCGTCTCTTACTCACTCCTTGCGAGGAGAAGGCGGCCTATCTAAAAACCCTAGGCATTGAGCAGCTCGTGCTGCTGCCCTTTAATGAGGCCCTTGCTAGTCTCTCCCCCGAGCAGTTTGTTGACCGGGTGCTGTGCAGCCAGCTTCAGGTCAAATCCCTTAGCGTCGGAGAAAACTTTCGCTTTGGGCATCGCCGTACGGGCACCTCAGAGGTCTTACGGGCCGTTGCCCAAGCCCATGGGATTACGGTTCACATTGTCCCGCTGGCCACCTCCAACCAAGAGCGAATCAGCTCCTCGGCAGTGCGTCAGGCGCTGACAGACGGCGACCTGCCGAAGGCCAACCGGCTGTTGGGCCGTCCCTATACCCTGATGGGAAAAGTCATCCATGGCCAGCACCTGGGCCGCACCCTGGGCTTCCCCACTGCCAATGTAGACTTGCCCTCGGCCAAATTTGTGCCCCCAACCGGAGTTTATGCAGCCTGGGCGCGCTCATCAGAAGCCGCGATCGCCAGCGTGGTCAATATTGGCTACCGGCCTACGGTGCAGGGCACTCACCGCACCATCGAGGCCCATCTTCTAGACTGGTCCGGCGATCTGTATGGCCAAACCTTGTCCCTAGATCTGCACCACTACCTGCGCCAGGAGCAAGCTTTTGATGGGCTAGAGGCTCTCAAAACCCAAATTCAGCAGGACTGCCACCAATCCCGTCAGCTTTTGTTGGGGAACCCCTCGCCGCTGCCGCCGTCTTAAGAAGCTGTTGGAGCAATTTTCAATGGGGTGAGGCAGGTTCAGTCGTGGCGTTCTGCCACCGCGCCTCACAACCGGTGAAAACTGCCTAGGCCAGGGCTTCTACTAAACGAGACGAGCTAGAGGCCCCTTAGTCTTTGGTGCCAATTTTTATAGTAGCCACCATTGGGTTAGAACCAGGCGCGTTCTAGGCCCCGCCTTCAGCGTGGGGTCTAGAGACTTCGCCGTTCTATGCCGTTCAGCAGGTGCTATCAACTTGGCCATTTAAGCGCTGGAAGATGAACCAAGGCGCCTGAGAGCCCGATGTGTGCTAATTGCCCAGAAGCGGCGGTAGCGCTATCCAGACGAGGGCCGATGCAATTTTCTTCACTTTTAAGAGGATTTAACTTTATGACGGCTGTAGACCTAACTTTTTCAGTCGAGAACGACTGGGGTAGTGGATTTACCGGCAAGCTGCTGCTTGAGCCACAGGTCACCCTCGATGGCTGGACCGTGAGCTTTGACGCCAACTTTGAAATTGCCAACCTTTGGAATGCGACGGTGGTGAGCCGCAGCAGCGAGGGTCGCTATGTGATTAGCAGCAAAGACTGGAATAGCGATGTTGACCCCGGGGATACCATCTCCATTGGCTTTAATGGCCGCAGCAGCGATGACTCACCCCAAATTGGCCAAGCTCAAGTTGACAGTCCATCGCTAGACGCTGGAGAGCCTGCAGAGCCAGATTCTGAGCCAGATACTCCTGAGCCAGATGATACCGGCGATGGCGATGGCAGCGACGGTGACACAGGTAGCAACACGGGCAGCGACTCTGGCGACGGTACGTCCGGGGATGCCTCAGAGCCCGACGTCCCCCAAGATGGGGGTGGGCAAGGCAACCCAGACCCCGGGACAGGATCAGACCCCGGAAACCCCTCGGCAGGGGACGACCCGACCGGGGCTTCCGGCGCTGCCATTGGATTTGAAGCGGTCAATAGCTGGCCCGGCGGCTTTACCGCCAATATGACTGTACAGTCCGACGGCGATGTCGATGGCTGGAGCGTCGTGGTGGAAACGGCGTTCGAAATCACCAACATCTGGAACGCCACTATTGCAGACCGGGTATCAGTCCCTGGTGGCTACCGCTATACCATTGAGAACGCTGCCTGGAACGGTGCGATCGCAGCAGGGGAGAGCGCCAATTTTGGCATCAACGGGGCTGGCCAAATGGAAGCGCCAGAGGCGATCGCCTTCAACGGCGAGCCCACCGCCCCATCCACACCCCCCTCAGACGGCTCTGATCCTACGCCGCCCAGTGACTCAGACGGCGATGGCTCAAGTGGTGACGGTCAAAGCGGCGATGG
>JBCCAG010000192.1:0-6367 GCA_039814955.1 Cyanobacteria bacterium P01_A01_bin.135 | reverse complement strand
CGAGCTTGGATGAGTGCCTCCTCTTCCTTTCCGTTTCCTCCGTTTTGGCACTTTCCACCCTACTTCACTCTGCAGCCCGTGGCGTCGACGCAGGCCAAGCAGATATGCTCGTCTTTGGGGGGTTGGGCCTGGCGCAGATTCCTTACGCGAGGCTGCAGCGGTTTGATAACTGGCAGTTTATTACCTTTGACCGCAAGGCCCCCGAGTTGCCGAATCTGCTGAAGGTGACGGACCCGCAGTATCGCCCGGTGGATATGCTGCCGCTGTGCGATTTTATTGTTAGCAAGCCGGGGTATGGCACCTTTGCGGAAGCCTGTCTCCAGGATGTGCCGATTGTGACGATTACGCGGGATGGATTTGCGGAAGCGCCGGTGCTGATTGAGGGGATTCGGCAGGTGGCGCACCATCAGGTGATTTCGCCGGAGGTGTTGGTGGAGGGGGACTGGGGTTTTTTGGAGGGTCCGCTGTTGTCGCCGGTGGGGGATGGGGCGTTAGCTAAGGATGGGAATGAGGCGATCGCCAGAGCTGTAATTGAGGCGATCGGGTAAGGTGCTTGTGGTGCGACCTGCTCTGCGCCATGTCTCGAACTGCTGCGGCTTGTCTATGCGCCACGCAATCTCTACAGAAGAGTTTTAAGATCCCACTCATGCTTTGGGTCAGGATAGAACGTTAAGCCGCCCTTTTGATTAGACCAAGCCCAAATCAGCCAGCCGCCTGGAACCTTAGCTGCTCTCACGTTAGGAGCGTCAGACAAAAGGCCCTTTTCAACGGGCACGTCTATCCAAATGAAGCCCTCTGTGTCCATAGATAATGAGATGGCTTAGCTCTTCCTGCTTGCTATTCTAGCAAAACAAGAGGCCTGAAATCCTGCTTCCGTAGAGGTTTCAGGCCTCTTGCCACGGTCTAGAGAATTGGTACTCTTGAACTGTGAATTTAGGATGGCGATCGCCCCTGGAATTATCGCCCTGCTAGCTTCCCCACGGCCCCGAGTAGCACCGACGAGAAGACGGCCAGTGTCAGGATGATGGCTGTCGGGGAATCACCGTGCTCGATGAGCGGGGCTAGGTCGA
The DNA here is from genome assembly GCA_039814955.1 of Cyanobacteria bacterium P01_A01_bin.135. Lineage (GTDB taxonomy): Bacteria > Cyanobacteriota > Cyanobacteriia > CAKZMO01 > CAKZMO01 > JBCCAG01. The sequence continues at coordinate 5,297 of JBCCAG010000192.1, read as the reverse complement.
TCTTGATTAGGGCTTCTGGGGCGGCGTTTGTAGGAATGGGGTGAATTGTCATCGGTGTCCTCTTGATTCGATGACACCATCGTCATATCGGTCAGCAGATGGTAAGGATCAGGTTAGACTCATCCTGAGGCTCATCTTTTTGGCGAGATAAAACTGAGCCAAAACTGCTCCTATGACAACAATGCAGCGTTTTACAATGGCAGCTACGGTAAAGGCCTCGGTGGAGGGACTGGAGCGGGTTGATAAGGCTCGCCGGAAAAAGGGGTGGACAAAATCTGAGAGGGTTTGGGCCGATCTTGCCTGTACGTCCGTCGCTACGCTGAAGCGATTTTGGGTTGGCGTGGCTATTCAGTCTGATACGTTTCGAGATATCTGTACGACAGCTGGAATTAATGACTGGGAATCCGTCATTGATCTCGAGGAGAGAGACAAGCAAGAGTCCCAGGTTAGCCCTAAGCGTCTATCGTTTGCGATCGCAGGCAGCATTGAAGAAGTAGATGCTAGCAAGTTGAAGGCGATCGTCGCGCTGCTTCAAAAACTTGGTGGAGATGCAACCATTGAGATTTTAGATGTGGAAGAGGGTAGCATTAGATTAATCTTGGGTGGCTCAGTAAAATCTCTTCAGGAAATTGAGACTTTATTTCAGTTAGGCAGACTAGAGCAGATAGAAGATGTCGACGTTCAAGATGTTCATTTTCTGGATAAGAGTGAATTAACTCATCTGATACAAGCAAATATTTGCTCTGCTCAAAACTTTAGTGGCGTCGTTATCAAAAATGCCGACCTTAGCGGTGCTTATCTCAGAGATGCTAATCTCAGTGGTGCTAATCTCAGTGGTACTAACCTGAGTAATGCCGACCTGAGCAATGCCGACCTTAGTAGTAGTAATACCAACCTCAGCGGTACCAACTTCAGCGGCGCTAACCTGAGCAGTGCTGACCTGAGTAATACAAATCTGAGAAATGCTTATCTCAGAGATGCTGACCTTAGTGGTGCTGTCTTCAGAAGCGCTAACCTCAGCAATGCTGACTTAATTAATGCTGATTTTAGTAGTGCTGATGTTGAGCAATGCATCATGACTGGAAGTATAGGATTATCTCCAGAAGCAGTGACGAGTTTAAAAAATCGAGGAGCAATTTTCGAGGATTTTCCGGAAGACCGCGAATCGCTGTTCTCCCCCAACCCACTAATCCCGAGATAACGCTTCTACCCGTGCATTGTCTACCTTACTCATTAGTATTCCTGCAAAGTGAAGAGCATAAAATCGTGCAAAAAGAGACTCAGTGTTCGATAGCGTTTAAAGGTCGATCCAAGCTTCTTTTTGTCAGAAAATAGCGATTATTGCAAATGTAGTGCTACTACACATGCGAGATATTTCTCTTAAGGTATGAGTTTTAGGGATAGTAACCGATGGTGACAAGTCCTCTATGCAGCAGTAGATGTGTATTTGGGTAGAGAAAGTAAGGTAATACAGCTCTGGACTCTGAATTTTAAGCTGTGCAACAAACAAAATGATAAGGTACTGGTTGGTTCGACATCAAAGCTAGAATCTTTTCCAGTCTATTGGATGGTCAAGACTAAAAATTGAGATTGTCATACCAATTCCACGTGTGCTTGCACATATTAGAGACTTCCTACAGTCCCCCTTGCCAAGGGAGACGGCGACAGCCGGGGGTGAGCCATAATGCGCATCTTCACATTCATTTGGTATCAGTTCCATGAGAGCCTTACCCAACGAAGACTTCCGGAGTCGAACCATCTTGAAATCAGGCACTGATGCTTTACTAAAATATAGGCTAGCGAAAGCTGTAAAACAAATCCCAAAGTTCTCTAGCATGGAAATAGCGCCCCAGTCAGGGCGCGATCGCCCCTCCCCTCTAATTCCATGACCACCTACCAAACCACCCTCCACATCCCCACCTCCGGCAAAACCCTCTGCCGCATCACCCCCCAAATCCAAACCGCCGTCAAAGACTCCGGCATCCAAACCGGCATCTGCCACCTCTTCCTCCGCCACACCTCCGCTAGCCTTCTCATCCAAGAAAACGCCGACCCCGACGTCCTAGTGGACATGGAGCAATTCTTCGCCAAACTCGTACCCGAAGGCGGCAGCTACATTCACAGCGCCGAAGGCCCCGACGACATGCCTGCCCACATCCGTACCGCCCTCACCCACACCTCCGAGCACATCCCCATCGACCGCAAACGGCTGCTGCTGGGCACCTGGCAGGGCATTTACCTGTGGGAGCACCGGCGGCGATCGCACCACCGGGAGCTGGTGGTCCATATTGCCGGCTAGGCCCTACCGATACCCATGCAGCCCACCCTCCACCAAATTCCCCTCGCCAGCCTCACCTCGGGGGATACCCTGTTTTTGCAAGCCTACCAGTTCCGCGGCCAGCAGCCCGGTAAAAAAGTCTACATCCAGTCCAATCTCCACGGCGCAGAAATCGCCGGCAACGCGGTTATTTACGAGCTAATCGAGTTTTTGCGCAGCCTGGCCTCTGACCAGCTCACCGGTGAGATTTGGCTCGTACCCCTATGCAACCCCCTGGGCAGCAACCAGCGCACCCATCACTTTTCCTCAGGGCGCTTCAACCCCTACGACGGCAAAGACTGGAACCGGATATTTTGGGACTACGAGCAGGAGGGCGAGGACTTAGACGACTTTGCGGAGCGCCATCTAGAAGACGATCCCCTCACCCTGCAGCAGCAATACCGCCAGTGCATCGCCGAGGCCTTTGGCCAGATCAAAGAGGCGATCGCCTCCCCTCAAGGCGTCCCGTTTCGGGAGCTGTATCGCTACCGTTTGCAATCCCTCTGCTTGGATGCCGACTATTTAATTGACCTGCACTCGTCTTCTAACCAGGGCACTAACTACCTCTACTACTTCGCTCAGCGGGAGGAGAGCGCCCGCCTGTTTCTGCTGCCGGCGGGGATTTTGCTAGACAACTACGACGGCGACGCCTTTGATGAGGCGTTTATCAAACCTTGGCTAGCCTTGGAGCAGCGGCTAGCGGAGCGGGGCCGCCCCATTCAGTTTGACATCGAAGCCTGGACCCTGGAGCTGGGCAGCGGGCTGCGCATCCAGCCCGAGTCTGTGGCCAAGGGGGTGCGGGGAATTAAAAACTACCTGGCCGCCAAGCAAGTGCTTGCCCTGCCGGACTTCCCGGTGGATGTGCCCTCTTACCACGACCTGCGCTTCACCACCAGCAGCAAGCTGGCCCGCTACTACGCGCCGGAGGGAGGGCTGGTGCAGCCCTTGGTCTCTCTGGGGGCACTGGTGGACGCCGGGCAACCCCTGTACCGGCTGCTCTCGTTCGATAAACGGCAGCCCCAGCCGCAGGCCATTGTGGTGGAAGCTGAGCATACTGGCCTCGTGTTTGATATGGCGATGAACCAGGCGGTAAACCAGGGCGAATATGTCCTAGGCATCCTCTAGGGCTCGTGAACTGGGGGGCGGCAACTGCCGGTACCAGCGGTGTAGCGCCGCGGGCGGCACCCCCAGCAGGTAGCCGAGGACAACGAGCTGGTTGATGAGCGTCGTGCGCACAATGCCCAGAGTCTCCCAGCGCCGCGCAGAGGTGGCCACCGCTTCTGGCAAAATGGTAATCTTGCCCTGCCGCTGCAGCCGCCGCACCAGCTCAAAGTCTTCCATAATCTGCAGATCGGCAAAGCCTCCCAGGGCCCGAAAGCAGTCCGACCGCACAAACAGCGCCTGATCCCCATAGGGCAGCCCCAGCCGCGATCGCCATCGCACTCCCCATTCCACCAGCCGTAGCCCCAGCTGCTCCCCCTGAATTTTAAGGCTAAAGGCCCCAGCCACCGGTCCCCCAGGCGACGGCTGGTCGGGTAGCGTCTGACGAATGCGAGTGATGAACCGCTTGGGGAGATGAGTATCCCCATGCAAAAATAGGAGAATGTTGCCGCTGGCGATCGCCGCCCCAGCGTTCATCTGCTGGGCCCGTCCGGGTGGACTGCCAATCAGCTTGACGCCGCTGGCCCGCACGAGCTCTATGGTGTGGTCATCGCTGCCCCCATCCACCACAATAATTTCCACGCCCCTAGCCTCCTGGGTCTGCTGCCGCAGCGTCGCTAGAGTGCGCTGGATGTGGGGGGCTTCGTTAAGCACCGGAATAATAATAGACAGGGTCTCGGTCGTCTCAGGCACAGGGGCGGTAGAGACCGCCTGCCACTGGGTTAAATCCGTCGGGTAATCTACATCCGTCAGTAGGGGCAGGGTTTGATAGGTCAACCCCAGAGCTTTCAGCGCCGCCTGGGTCTGGCCAAAGACGCGATCGCTGCCCCAGTCAATTTGCTGAAACAGCCGTCGCCAGTTGGCATGGCAGCCCTTTTTCAGGCCAATTAGGTAATAGCCGCCGTCGTCTGCGGGGCCCAGCACCGCGTCGCTATCAGCCAGTGCCGCCGCTGCCCCCTGAAGGCGCTTGTGATCTAACCCAGGGCAATCAATGCCAATCGCCATCACCTGGGAAGCAGTTTGGAAGCCATACTCAAAGGCATGGATGAGGCGATCGCCTAGTTCTCCGCTTGCCTGGGGAAGGTAGGTGTGGTCTGGGCCGAGCCAGGTGCGCATCTGCTGGTGACTGCCGCCAGTGTAGTGGAGACTAGCGGAGAGGGACGGCTGCTGCGGCCCGTTTATTTGAGCCACTGTTGGCGCGATTGCTTGGGCCACCGTATGCTCTGTCATCTGCCGCTGCATCACTGCCGCTCCCGTGGCGCCCAGCGCCGGAATCAACCGGGTTTTGGTTGTCCCGGGGGTAGGATAGCGGGTGAAAATTAGCAGATGGGTCAATGGTTTACCGGGGAGTAGTGAGGAATAGCCGGATCAATTCTAAAGATACGTGAGCGCCCCCGCCCTTAAATGAAGGCAGGCTGAGAAGCCATGTTCAACCTAGGCTTGGCCTGTCGGGCGGACATTGCCAAGGATTAGCCCACTGGCGCATCCGGTCGCCTGGGCTATACCAGCCGATGAGTCATAGGCATTGCTCAACATGGACAGCGCCCAACAAACCGCTTCAGCGGGGCTAAGAATCATCTCGGCCCACTGAACTATTTCGATAGGCAGATTAAGTTACCGAATGGCGATCGCTGGGAAATCTAGGGCCTGTAGATTACCGACCGTCCTCCTGCCATAGCCTTAACCCCTGCGAAACTATTGTGATGCTAATCACGTCGTTTTCTGCAGATTATCACAAGGGTCGGTTTTGATGATCACGGAGACGAACCTGCTATCGGGGGATGATGTGAAGCATCGGGAACTGGTACAGCCTGCATCT
>JBCCAG010000264.1:0-5418 GCA_039814955.1 Cyanobacteria bacterium P01_A01_bin.135 | reverse complement strand
CGCAGCCCCAGGGTGGCGCTGATGCCAATGATAAAGATGGCAACCAGAGGAACAACGCTCAGCGCCCCGCCGGAACTCTCCGTCCCCGCCGCCATTTGGTCCGGCTGCGTCAGCCGCAGCACCCAGGCGGCTCCCAGCATCACTAGCGACCCCAGGGCAAAGGCCACCAGCGGTCCCAGCCGTAGAATTAGATCTCCCGCTAAAGGCGCCAGCGCCCCCGTCACCCCGCCCACCAGGGTTAAAATGCTGGCCGCTTGGGGCTGCTGGGTGGCCATGGCGTAGCGGCCCAGCAGCGATAGGACCGGGCTACGAAATATGGTCATGGCGAAGGCCCAGGCCACCGCCGCCACCGGCAGCAGCCAGCGCGTGACAGGCCCCGGCCCGCCAAATATAAGACTGAGGGGGATGGCAAGGAAGCAGGCCGCAGATAAGATGACCCCGGCAGCAACCATAGGAAAGCGGCTACCCATCCACCGCTGCAGCCGGTCTGACAGGCTCCCCATCAGTGGCTCCAGTAAAACGGCGGCCCCGGTCTCAATCACGATCAAGCTGGTGGCGAGCCCTTCCGAGAAGCCGTACTGGGTTAACAGGCGTACCAAGTAGAGGTTGTAAATCACCCAGCAGAGGGTGATGGCCCCTTGGACGGACGCCAGCCCCCAGACCTGTGGCCAGAGAACGCGGGGGGCGGGGTGGGTGCTCGCCATCAGCCGTCTTGCCCGTCGGTTGACGGCGGCTGCGCACTGGCTGACGGCGGCTGCGCCAGATGGGCGTAGCCATACATGCGCGGGTGAAACAGGTCCTGCACCGGGCGATCGCCCTCCAGGTGTTGCGTCACGACAGTAGGAACGTTCTCTGACTTGACGCGGCAGTAGGAGGTGCCATCTGGCATAACGCGCACATTGGGACCGACACTGCACAGCCCCATACAGCCAGTGTCTACCACGCTAATAGGCAAGGACGTCTGCTGCCGAAAGCTTTCCATCGCCTCTGCCGCGCCGCTCCTCAGACAGGAGCGGCCTTGGCAGACCAGAATGCAGCGTCGCTTGGGTATCTTTGCAGGTGGCGATTCCATAAGAAGGCCTTGGAGAGAAGGTAAAAGAATTGACCTTTAGGAGGATGCCTCCAGCATAAGCAGTCCCACGGGCGATCGCCTAGCCCTCAGGGAGGGTTTAGCCAACCCTATCGCTTCGAGATACCCTAGCCAAACAGAGTCTAGCCGAACAGGCTGCCCAAGGAACGCGCCATGTTTTTGGGATTCATAGCGTCCAAGGCCGCTGTGGGCTCGTAGCCACAGTGCACCATACAGTCAGCGCATTTAGGGTTGCCGCTCTTGTGACCGTACTGCTCCCACTCGGTGTTGTCCATCAGCTCCTGAAAGGTCTCGTAATGCCCTTCATTCAGCAGGTAGCAGGGTTTCTGCCACCCCAAAACGCTGTAGCTGGGGCTGCCCCAGGGGGTGCATTCATAGTCCTTCTCCCCCACCAGAAAGTCTAGAAACAGCGGGTTGTGGTTGAAATTCCACTTCTTTTTGCCCTGCCGCATCGGGGTGAGAATTTCTCGAAACAGGGCCCGGGTCTGCTCTCGCTTCAAAAAGTGCTCTTGGTCAGGGGCCCACTCGTAGCTATAGCCCGGTGATACCATCATCCCGTCTACCCCTAGCTCCCCTAAGAAGTCAAAGAACGCCTGCACGTCTTTAGGGTCAGCGCCCTCAAAGATGGTGGTGTTGGTGGTGACCCGAAAGCCTTTGGCCTTGGCGGCTTTAATAGCGCTCACGGCGGTCTCAAACACCCCATCGCGGTCTACCGCGATATCGTGGTGCTTGCCAAGGCCATCGAGATGGACGCTGAAGGTGAGGTAGGGGGATGGGGTGAATTTGTCGAGGTTCTTCTCCAGCAGAATGGCGTTGGTGCACAGATAAATGTATTTCTTCCGCGCCACCAAGCCCTCGACAATTTCCTGAATCTGGGGGTGGAGCAGTGGCTCCCCACCCGGAATGGAGACCACGGGAACTCCGCACTCTTCTACGGCGGCGAAGCATTCTTCAGGGCTCAGGTGCTGCTTGAGAATCTCTTTGGGGTGCTGGATCTTGCCGCAGCCTGGGCAAGCCAGATTACACCGAAATAGGGGCTCTAGCATCAGCACTAAGGGAAACCGCTTACGGCCCTGAAGCCGCTGGGTAAGCAAGTACTTCGCAACGCTAGCAGCCTGTTGCAGTTGAACAGCCATGGTATCTCCTCACACGATATCTTCCAACAATGGGTGGGATATGGGGTCTCCGCTTTGATATCGTAGCTCGGTCTTAACAAAATGTTGCACAGTAGAGCCTTTTAGAAATGGTAATTGGACCCGAAGGGCATTGAGCTCTGGCCTCTGCTGGGGTAAGCTCCCTGGCAAAAGCTTGCACAATCCCAGTCTTTGGGCTGATGGATAGGGCTACAGCTGAATGACGTTAAGAAATATAAAATTCGGAAACCAGTCGGCTGTTGGAGTGGTCAATGGATCGATAGCCCCCTCTATTCCCACTGACTTATGCTATCTGAAGGAATCTTTATTCTCCCTATAGAAATATGTTCTGTGGTGTCTGCGCTCATTTACATCACTTCCTATGGTTTTTCCCATAGCCAAGATCTTTTCGTCCGTTTTGAGGTGGCTTAGCCGTCGTTCAACCGCCGATGCTGACCAGATAGCAGACCTGCAGGCGATTGAGGCTCGCTACCGGGCTCTATGGGAAGCCGGTCCAGATTTGGTGCTGCGTATGGCCGCCGATGGCACCTATCTAGACATCGTCCGGGGCACTGAAGTTAAGATCTACAAAGCTGCGCAGCTTCAGGCAGGCGCCAGCATCTATGACATCATGCCGGGGGAGCAGGCCCATGAGCGCATGGGCTATGTTAGGCAGGCCTTGCGCACTCATCAGACCCAATTCTATAGCTACGAAATTCTGGTGGATGGCGATCGCCGCTTTGAGGAGGCTCGCATCATCCCGATTAAGCCAGACGAGGTTTTGGTGGTGGTGCGTGACGTCACCAAGGCCGAGCGCATTCAGGCGCAGATGACCCATAACGCGCTGCATGATCCCCTGACCAATCTGCTCAACCGCTGGGGGCTGATGCAGCGGCTGGATAAGGCTCTTGCGCAGGCCCACCGCACCCAGCGCTACGGCTATGCGGTTTTGTTCATCAACATCAATCGCTTCAGCCGCATCAACCACAGCCTGGGATATGCCGTGGGTGATCAGCTCCTGATGGTCATCGCTGAGCGCCTCTCCCATCAGATTGACGATGAGGACGCGATCGCCCGCTTAGGAGCGGATGAGTTCGTAATTGTCTTTGATGCGGTGACCCCTGCTGAGCTGGCGGCCATTGTCCAGGCGATTTTGCAGGACGGCCAGGGGCTAACGTTGGATGATCACAAAATTGTCGTCGACTTGCGCATTGGCCTCGTGACCGGGGACCCCCAGTATCGCTGCGCCGCCGAGGTGATTCGCAACGCAGGGATTGCGGTGCAGTGGGCAAAACGGTCTCCAGGGCCGGCCTATGCCTGCTTCAATGGCGATATGCAGGCGCAGATTGCCCGCCAGCTATCGGTTGAAGTTGGATTGCGCCGGGCCTTGCTCCTGGAGGAGTTCACGGTGTGCTACCAGCCCATCGTTGATCTAAATAGCACAGTGCTAATGGGATTGGAGGCGCTAGTGCGCTGGCGGCACCCCAGCCGCAGTCCGATGCCGCCAGAGGAGTTTATTGGCATTGCCGAAGAGACGGGTTTGATTGATCGGCTAGATCGCTGGGTTTTTTTCCAAGCCTGCCACCAAATTGCAGCTTGGAGCCGCCGGTTTCCTGCCGCTAAAGATCTCACGGTGAGCGTCAACCTCGCGGCCCAGGACTTAGAGCGGCCACGGCTACTGGCTGATATCGATGCGACTTTGGCGGCAACCGGACTGCCCGGCAAGGCGGTAGGTATCGAAATTACTGAGACGCTGCTGGCGGAGAATACCAACCAGACCCTTGAGCTGATTCAGCAGCTGGGCCGTCGCGGCATCCGGGTCGGGATTGACGACTTTGGCACCGGTTACTCCTCCCTAGGCTATTTGAGTTGGCTTCCGGCCCATTACCTAAAAATCGACAAAACCTTTGTCGCCCAGATGCGAACCGACCACCACCAGCAAATTGTGCGGACGGTGGTGGACCTTAGCCACCGATTATCCCTGATGGCGATCGCCGAAGGCATAGAAACTCCCGCCCAGCTTCAGTGTCTGCAGGAGCTCGGCTGCGACTACGGCCAGGGCTACTTATTTGCCAAGCCCTTGCCTCCCCAAGAAATCGAAGCTCAGTTTTTTTACCAGCCAGGCCGGCCTCGACTGCGGTTGCCAGCAGAAACGTTCCTCATGGGCTAACAGGGCCTAATAGCAGCGACGGGCGGTTTGTAGCGCTGCCATAGTCGATGACCGGACCCTCGGGCACGATTCCACCGGGGTTAAGCTCCGGGAGACCTGCGTAGTAGAGCTGCTTAACATGGTCGATGCTGCACCAGGGGGCGACGCCCGGCTGCTGATATAGGTCCCGGCAGTAGTCCCAGAGATGGGGGTAGTCCACCAGCCGCCTCAGGTTGCATTTGAATAGGCCGTGATAGGCCAGGTCAAAGCGGAACAGCGTCGTGAATAGACACCAATCTGCCAGGGTAATCACGTCACCACAGAGATAGGGCTGCTTCCCCAGTACCGTTTCCCAATGGCCCAGGGCCGCAAATAGGGCCTCGACGGCCTCGGTATACGCCGCTTGGGAGGAGGCAAAGCCGCTGCGGTACACCCCATTGTTAATGGGCTGGTAGATGGCGTCCATGACTGCGTCAATTTGCGATCGCAGCGCCTCGGGGTAGAAATCCCGCTCCGGGTAATCGGCAAAGGCGTTGAAGGCCCCATTGAACATTTGAATAATTTGGCGCGACTCGTTGTTGACAATGGTTTGGGTCTGCTTATCCCATAGCACCGGCACCGTAACCCGGCCGCTGTAGTTGGGATCTGCCATGCCGTAGATCTGCCACAGGTATTCCGACTGGTAGAGACTGTCAGGGATGCAGCCCTCCTGCTCCGAGAATTTCCAGCCCTGCTCGCTGATCACCGGGTCCACAATAGAGAGCCCAACGGTGTTTTGCAGACCTTTGAGGGCCCGGAGCAAAACGGTGCGGTGAGCCCAGGGGCAACCCAGAGAGACATACAGGTGGTAGCGGTGGGGCTCAGCGGCAAAGGGGCTGGAGCCATCGGCAGTAATCCACTGATGAAACTGGGTGGGCATCCGCTGAAATTGACCCGATTCGTCCCGCTCGGTCCATTGGGTGGTCCATTTCCCGTTGATCAGTCGTCCTAAAGCCATGGTTGCTCCTATAGCAATTTTCGATTTACGTGAGGTAAGGATTTTTTTT
>JBCCAG010000701.1:0-2590 GCA_039814955.1 Cyanobacteria bacterium P01_A01_bin.135 | reverse complement strand
TGCCGTCCATGAGACCCAGGACCCCAAAGTCCTGACCAACAGCGATGAGCACGACGTGCAGCGGGTGAAAATCTTCGAGGAGTACGCCAACGGCGGGCTGGAGATTCTAGAGGCTGAGTTGAGCGGGGCCGTTGACTACACAGAGCAAATCCTGCTGCTGCTAAAGTCATTAAACGACGCCGATACCCAAAATGAGTTTGACTTATCGCGGTTTATCTAGCGGTAGGTTCCATGCAAGTTCGACGTGACGCTTCAGCTCCAAAATCTTGATATGGTAGACCAAGTTCGATAATCACTCCCGATACATGGTCTCTACTGTCCCCGTTGCCTTTCCCCTCACCGCCATTGTCGGCCAAGAGGCCATCAAACTTGCCTTGCTGCTCGTCGCCATCGACCCCGAATTAGGGGGCGTTCTGATTGCCGGGCGGCGGGGCACCGCTAAATCCGTGATGGCGCGGGCCGTCCATGCCCTGCTGCCGCCGATTGAAGTGGTGAAGGGGTCTTTTTTTAATGCAGCACCAGACCCAGCAGAAGAACAAGACACCGAAGTCATCCCCTGTCCCTTTATTCAGGTTCCCCTCGGCGTCACAGAAGACCGGCTGCTGGGCAGCGTGGACGTGGCCCAGTCCATGAGTCGGGGTACGACTGTCCTCCAGCCGGGCCTGTTGGCCGAGGCCCATCGCGGTGTCCTCTATGTAGATGACCTCAACCTGCTGGATGACCAGATTGCTAACCTGCTGCTGGCCACCGTCACCGAAGGCCGCAACCAGCTTGAGCGCGAAGGCCTGAGCGTGGAGCATCCCTGCCAGCCCATCTTGATTGCCACCTACAACCCCGACGAAGGGGACCTACGCCCCCATGTGGTAGACCGCATTGCGATCGCCCTCTCCGCTGACCAGGTGCTGGGGCTAGACCAGCGGGTCGCGGTGGTAGACCAGGCCACGGGCTACGCCGAATCCCCCCAGGCATTTCTAGAGCAGTATGCCGAGGATATCGACGGCATCCGCACCCAGATTATTTTGGCGCGGGAGTGGCTACAGGATGTGGAGATTACCACCGACCAGGTGGCTTACCTGGTGAACGAGGCCCTGAGAGGGGGCGTCCAGGGTCACCGAGCGGAGCTGTTTGCCGTACGGGTTGCCAAGGCCCATGCGGCGCTGGAGGGGCGCACGAATATTAACGCCGAGGACTTGCGCAAGGCCGTGGAACTGGTAATTGTGCCCCGGGCTACCCAGGTAGAGCAGCCGCCCCAACAGCCGCCCCCGCCGCCCCCGCCGGAGCCTGAGGCCGAGGACCAGCAGGAGCAGCAGCAGGAAGAGGAAAACCAGGACCAAAGCGAGGACGAGGACCGGGATGAGTCGGTGCCGGATATCCCCGAAGAATTTGTGTTTGACCCTGAAGGGGTAATCATCGACCCCTCAGTCGTCGCCTTTGCCCAAGCTACCCAGCGCCAGGGCAAGTCTGGGGCCCGCAACCTAATTTTTTCTGAAGACCGGGGCCGCTACGTGCGTCCCATTCTGCCCCGGGGTCAGGCGCGCCGCATTGCTGTGGATGCCACCCTGCGGGCCTCCGCCCCGTATCAAAAGGCCCGCCGCCAGAGAGCTGGCCGGGATGGGACCAGCAAGCGGGTGTTTGTGGAACAAGGGGATATTCGCACCAAGCAGCTGGTGCGCAAGTCCGGGGCCTTGGTGGTGTTCGTAGTGGATGCCTCGGGGTCCATGGCCCTCAACCGGATGCAGGCTGCGAAGGGGGCGGTGCTGCGGCTGCTCACCGAGGCCTATCAAAACCGTGATCAAATTGCCCTGATTCCCTTTCGGGGGAAACAGGCAGAGGTGCTGCTGCCCCCCACCCGCTCCATCTCCGCCGCCAGCCGCCGACTGGAGCGCATGGCCTGTGGCGGCGGCTCTCCTCTGGCCCATGGCCTCACCCAGGCGGTGCGGGTAGGGATAAACGCCCAAAAATCCGGTGACATTGGCCAGGTATTGATCGTGGCCATTACCGATGGGCGGGGCAACGTGCCTTTAGCCCTGTCTCTGGGGGAGCTAGGGCCGGGGGACGAGAAGCCTGACATCAAGGCGGAGCTGTTGGATATCGCCGGCAAGATTCGCGGTATGGGCTTTCAGTTTTTAATTGTGGATACCGAGCGCAAGTTCGTCTCCACTGGGTTCGCCAAGGAACTGGCCCAGCAAGCCGGGGGTAAGTACTACCACCTGCCAAAGGCCACAGACCAGGCGATCGCCACCATGACCCAGGGAGCTATCCGAGCCTCCCTTTCCTCAGACTAACCGTTATTCCATCGCCATACATTATGACGCGGTTTTCAGTTCGCCTTTATGCCACCGGCGACCTCGCTGACGAGTTCACCGCTTATCAGGCTAAGGCGTCCAACAGCCTGGGCATCTCCGTTTGCCTGCCCTACTGCCCCCTCATGGACGACATTGACAAAGACGCCGACGTGACGACCTACGTCAAGCTGCTAGACAGCGCTATTGTCGCCGCTCCCCAGCGCAACGATGTGATCGTGGAGGTGGTAGAGGCCCAACATTCTCCCAAGCGGCATACTCTGATGCTGTCATCTCCTTGGGTTGAG
>JBCCAG010000595.1:0-3153 GCA_039814955.1 Cyanobacteria bacterium P01_A01_bin.135 | reverse complement strand
GATTCAGCTAGGGTCTGGTCGCTACCAGCGCCGCATCCAGGCAAGTCTGACGGCCAACAGCAGCATTTTGGCGGTGGAGCTGGCCTGCGACAAAGAAAACACCAAGCGCATGCTGCGAAATGCCGGGGTGCCCGTTCCCCGAGGGGCGGTCATCTACTACCTGGACGAGCTGAAGCAGGCGATTGAAGATGTGGGCGGCTACCCCATTGTGATCAAGCCTCTAGACGGCAATCACGGGCGCGGCATCACCATTAACATCGACAGCTGGGACTGGGCCGAGACTGCCTACGACGCGGCCCGCGCCGTCTCGGATGGGGTAATTGTAGAGCGCTACTACCGCGGCCGGGACCACCGAGTGCTGGTGGTGAACCATAAGCTGGTGGCCGTCGCCGAGCGGGTTCCGGCCCATGTGGTGGGAGACGGGCGCTCGACGGTGGACGAGCTAATTCAGCAGACTAACCAGGACCCGCGCCGAGGGGAAGGCCACGACAATGTGCTCACCCGGATTACGGTGGATCGCACGGCCTGGGAAGTGCTGGAGCAGCAGGGCTTTAACCTCGACACGGTTCTGGAGGAAGGTGAAATCTGCTACCTGCGGGCTACCGCTAACCTAAGCACCGGTGGCATTGCCATCGATCGCACAGCCCAGATTCATCCGGAGAACGCCTGGATTGCTGAGCGGGTATCGCGGCTGATTGACCTGGATGTAGCGGGCATAGATATCGTTACTGAGGATATTTCTAAGCCGCTGCGGGAGGTGGACGGTGTGATCGTGGAGGTGAACGCCGCTCCCGGTCTGCGGATGCACATCGCCCCCAGCGAGGGGATCCCCCGCAACGTGGCCGAACCCATTGTCCGTATGCTGTTTCCGCCAGGAACCCCAAGGCGGATTCCCATCGTTTCCATTACCGGCACTAACGGCAAAACTACCACAACCCGCCTCACCGCCCATATTTTCAGACAGACTCAAAAGGTGGTGGGCTACACCACCACCGATGGCATCTACGTCAACGATCATCTACTAGAAAAAGGAGATACCACCGGCCCCCAGAGCGCTCAGGTGATTCTACAGGATCCCACTGTAGAGGTAGCTGTGCTGGAGACGGCCCGCGGCGGTATTCTTCGCTCGGGGCTGGGGTTCTCTCAATGCGATGTGGGGGCGGTCCTTAACGTGGCGGCAGACCACCTGGGTATCGGCGACATCGAAACGGTGGACGACATTGCCCACCTGAAGAGCGTCGTGCCCGAAACGGCCCGCCTCAGTGGCTATGCTATTCTCAACGCTGACGATGAGCGGGTAGCGGCTATGGCTGAGCGGGTGAGGGCCCAGGTGGCCTACTTCTCCATGCAGGCCGACAATCCCCTGGTGCGATCGCATGCTCAGCAGGGGGGGTTGGCCGCTGTGTACGAGAACGGCTACCTCACCATCCTCAAGGGGGACTGGATTCTGCGGATTGACCGGGCGGAGAACGTGCCCATCACCCTAGCGGGCCGGGCCCCATTCATGATTGCCAACGCCCTGGCCGCTAGCCTAATCGCCTTCTCCCAGGGGGTAACCATCGACCACATCCGTGCGGCGCTCAAAACCTTTGTAGCCTCTACTGACCAAACCCCCGGGCGAATGAATCTGTTTGACCTAGGGCGCTACCACGTCCTAGTAGACTATGCCCACAACCCCGCCAGCTACGAGGCCTTAGGCAGCTTTGTCGACAACTGGCCGGGCAGCAGCATCGGCGTTGTTGGGGGGCCAGGCGATCGCCGGGATGAGGACTTTGTCACGCTCGGTAAGCTCTCCGCCGAAATCTTTGACCGCATCTTTGTCAAAGAAGACAATGACCGGCGGGGACGCCCAGCAGCCGAGGCGGCGGGCCTGATTGTTCAGGGGATTACGGAGCTGGACCCGGACGCTGAACACGAGATAATTTTGAAAGAAACGGAGGCCATCGCCGCCGCCCTTGACCAAGCGCCCGACGGCTGTCTGGTGGTGATTTTGCCGGAGAAGGTGGACCAGGCGATCGCCATGATTGAGAGCCGCAAGCCTGCACCCCCTAGCGGTAGCCCCGACCCGACCAAACGTGCCGCGCCGCCCTCCTTATCGGCAGATGTGGCAGCAGAGGTGCCTGCCGGTACCGTACTCTAGCCCAATTCAAGCGATCGCTATGGCACAGGCGCAACCACAAGCGGAATGGTACGTTGTCAAACAGGCCAACGGTCAGTGCGCTATTGTTCAGGGGGATGAGGCCCCGAAATCTGAGCATTGGGGCCCCGTTGCCTCAGAAGCCGATGCGATCGCCCGTCGGATAGGGTTAATTCGGTCCGGAAAGTGTAAACCTGCGTAGATCTACGGATGTATTTGCTCGCAAAATGGTGATTTTCCTAAAGAAACCCGGCAATTTACTGGGGTAGCTTTGTTTAAGCAGTCTTTACACTAGATTTAATCGGAATTCACGGCCCCAGGGTTAGAGTTGACCCATAAGCAAAAGATAAGCGCAAAGGCCGCGAGCCCGACTCACTGTACTATTCGTATCCCCTATAACAGCGTCCAATAAGGGCGGTTCTATACAGAAACCTAAGCCCCAACCCTTGCGGGTTGGGGCTTATTAATGGCCACCGCCGCAGTGGTTTGTGGATGGTGGCGCGTCACTTGGCTCCGTAACGCTACCCTTGATCACCAGAATCGTCCTGAGCAAAGTGAGCAGAGCTATAGGTAGGCTACCGCTATTTTTCAGTCAGTGACCAGACCCCATCCCATTCATCCTCCGGGGGATGGGCTTGGAAATACCGGCAGCGTTTGAGCTGCTCGACGGCAGCCTTGTCTTGCGGATCAAACTCCAAAATTCGCCCGAATTGTGCTGTGGCGTCGTCAAACTTACGGTTGAGGTAGGCCTCCCGGCCACCAGTATAAAGCTCGATGCGCCGCTGCTCCTGAGACGGGAGGTCATCAGAGCGTAGACCCACCAGGTGGTAGATGGCCACCGGTTTGGTCTTGCCCTTGACGCGGATGCGGTCTAGCTCCAAGGCCCAAATCAGATCCTTGCAGGGCTGGTAAGTGGTCTCGCTAATCACAATGTCGCAGCCGTACTGCTTCGTCGCCCCCTCTAGCCTCGCCCCCAGGTTGACGCCGTCCCCAATGGCGGTAAACTCCATCCGCTT
>JBCCAG010000840.1:0-2023 GCA_039814955.1 Cyanobacteria bacterium P01_A01_bin.135 | reverse complement strand
TTTGAGGGTGGCTGCTCGGCTTTTTTGTCAGCCCATGCTAAGCCTTAAGGTATATTAAGCGTGCCTTGAGTGGAAACTTGCATTAATCTTAAGACATACTTACAAAAACGCAGATTGTTGTCGACAACGTACTATTGCTTCTGGCTTTGGGGAGGGCTCTAGGTTAGGGGAAGGCTATGGGTGCTGCTAATGGCCTATTCCAAGTCTAGTCAGCCATCTCTGCCAGAAGGCAGCCGGTTATGGTGAAATCAATATTCGACAATCTAGACGCTGAGTCGGCTCAAGCCGCAGACCTAAGCAACTGCGATCGCGAGCCGATTCATCTCCCGGGCTTAATTCAGCCCCACGGTGTTCTGCTAGTTTTATCGGAACCGGCGCTGACCGTGGTTCAAGTGAGCCACAACCTGGCGGAACTCACGGGCTGCCAACCTGAGGCGCTGTTGAACCGGCCCCTGTCACTGTTGCTTGGGGATGAGCAAGTCGGGAAGGTACAGCGCTGCCTAGCGGAAGATTTTGAGAGCATTAACCCGCTAAAGCTAACCCTCACCTGCGACGCTGAGTCAGCCCTATTCGACGGCATTGTGCATCGAAATGGCGAAGTAATCCTGCTAGAGCTAGAGCCCCAGAGTAGTCAAAGTAACTTCTTTGAGTTTTATCAGCAGGTGCATGGTACGGTGACACGGCTGCAAAAGGCCGCTACGCTGCAGGCCATGTGCCAGGCGGTGGTTGCCGACATTCGCCGAATTACTGGCTTCGACCGGGTGATGGTATATCAGTTTGACCAAGACTATTCAGGCAACGTGATCGCCGAAGCCACCGATCTAGACCCCACTTACCTAGGACTACACTACCCCGCCTCCGATATCCCTAAGCAGGCCCGCCACCTCTACACCCTCAACTGGTTGCGGCTGATCCCAGATGTCTCTTACGAGCCAGTTGGGCTAATGTCAGGAGAGCCTGAGCATCCTGAAGTGTCTTTGGATTTGAGCTTTGCCGGACTGCGCAGCGTTTCCCCACTGCATCTGGAATATTTGCAGAATATGGGAGTCGCAGCGTCGATGTCTATTTCCTTGATGAAAGGGAAGAAGCTGTGGGGCCTGATCGCTTGTCATCACAGCACACCTAAGTATATTCCCTACGATTTGAGAACTGCCTGCCAGTTCATTGGGCAGGTTATGTCTGCTGAGCTAGCTAATAAAGAGGCCAGCGAGGACGCCGATTACCGGATGTATCTCAAGTCCATCCAGACCGATACCGTCAATACGCTTTCCCACAGCGAGACTTTTCTCGACGGCATCCAACAGCTAGGCAATAAGCTGCTGGATGTGGCGGGGGCGACGGGGGCAGCCGTGTTTAGCGGTGATGAGTGCGTTCTTTTAGGCGCTACCCCCAAACAGGAGGAGATTCAGTCCCTACTGGCCTGGATTCGCCCCCAGATACGGCAGAATGTGTTTGAAATCTGCACCCTATCTCAGGATTATTCGCCTGCTGCCGAATACAGCGCGATCGCCAGCGGGGTAATGGCCCTAGAAATTTCTCGGGTTCATCAGAACTACATTCTGTGGCTTCGCCCAGAGGTGGTTCAGACCGTGGATTGGGGGGGGGACCCAACTAAAACCCAGCAGGTGCTTGCCGATGGCAGCATCTATCTGACACCGCGTAAATCTTTTGACCGATGGAAGGAAACGGTGCGCGGGCGATCGCTACCGTGGCAAGCTGCTGAGCGAGAGGCGGTGATGGAGCTGCGCAATTTAATTGTCGGTCTAGTGCTGCGACAAGCCGATGAGCTTGCTTCCATCAACTTTGAGCTGAAGCGCAGCAACGACGAGCTCGATTCTTTTGCATACATTGCCTCCCACGACCTAAAGGAGCCGCTGCGCGGCATCCACAACTACGCCAACTTCCTGATGGAAGACTACGAGGGAGTTTTAGACGAATCGGGGGTCTCCAAGCTGCAGACCCTGGTACGGTTGAGTCAGCGAATGGAGGATCTGCTCAACTCCCTGCTGCACTTCTCGCGCAT
>JBCCAG010000629.1:0-2962 GCA_039814955.1 Cyanobacteria bacterium P01_A01_bin.135 | reverse complement strand
TTAACATCACCTGGGGCAGACAATAAGAGGACCTATGAACATCATCGTCGTTGGCTTGAGTCACAAAACGGCGCCCGTAGACGTGCGCGAGAAGCTCAGCATTCCCACCGAGCAAACCGAAGCGGCGATCGCCCACCTGACCAGCTATCCCCACATCGACGAGGTCGCCATTCTCAGCACCTGCAACCGCCTGGAGCTGTACGCCGTGATTCAAGACACCGAATACGGCATCCAAGAAATTACCCAGTTTTTGTCTGAGCACAGCAAACTGTCCATCGCGCGGCTGCGCCCCTATCTGTTCACTCTGCTGCGGCACGATGCCGTGATGCACCTGATGCGGGTCGCCGCAGGCCTAGACAGCCTGGTGCTGGGGGAAGGGCAAATTCTCTCTCAGGTGAAGCACACCCACAAGCTAGGGCAGCAGCACAACGGCATTGGCCGTACGCTAAATAAGCTGTTTAAGCAGGCGATTACCGCCGGTAAGCGGGTGCGAACCGAAACCAGCATCGGCACGGGGGCCGTGTCCATCAGCTCTGCGGCAGTGGAGCTAGCCCTCGTCCATGCCCAGAGCTTTTCCGGCTGCCGGGTCGGCATTATCGGCGCAGGCAAAATGGCGCGTCTCTTAGTGCAGCACTTGCTCTCCAAAGGCGCAACCGATATCACCATCATTAATCGCTCCATGCGGGGCGCTGAGGCCTTGGCTAAGCAGTTTGACGCCAGCCTAGCCCTTTGCACCCTGGCTGACATAGACCGCACCTTGCCCCACTGCGATTTGGTCTTCACCAGTACTGCTGCCACCCAACCGATCCTCAACCGCCCCAAGCTAGAGGCCCTGATGCCAGTGGCCCAGTCCCTGATGCTGGTGGATATTTCCGTGCCCCGCAACGTGGACAGCGATGTCACAGGTATGCCCCAGGTGCGCGCCTTTAACGTCGACGACCTTAAAGCTGTGGTGGCCCAAAACCAGGAGAGCCGCCGCCAGATCGCCCGCGAGGCTGAGGCCTTGCTGGAGCAGGAAGTTGAAGCCTTTGAAGCCTGGTGGCGATCGCTGGAGACGGTGCCCACCATCAGCAGCCTGCGCAGCAAAGTAGAGACTATCCGCGAGCAGGAGCTGGAGAAAGCCTTGTCGCGCTTGGGCAGCGAGTTTGCCGAAAAGCACCAGGAAATTATCGAGGCCCTCTCCCGGGGCATCGTCAACAAAATCTTGCATGACCCTATGGTGCAGCTGCGCGCCCAGCAGGATATTGAAGCCCGTCGCCAGGCGATGCATACCCTGGAGACGCTGTTTAACCTGGAGAGCTCGGGGCGGTTTACCTAAAGTAGGGATATCTTCATTGGACCGCTTATATTAATGCGGTGGTGGCTTGGCAGTCGGGTGATGGTGACCCGCTGGGTTTGGTGGTGGCAGACTGCATTAAGGCATCGACGTTGGAAATTTTGAGTTTGGCTGGTGGTAAGGGATAGATGTACCGAGATACTGCGCTTTACCCGTCCTGCCCTTCCGGCTGGCGGGGCGGGAATGACCCGTTGCGGTCGGAGCGCTATGAGAGCTGTTCTACCACATCTCCTGGGCCGAGGCGGTGACCCATAGTTTTGGTGGCGGGATAGGCTATGAGGGCGGCGTAAGCTTCGCTACCGGCAAGGATTTAGGTATTGCGGATGAGGGCCTGAAGTTCGCTGACCGCCTGGAGTATGGGATTGAGGCCAATAAGCAGGGCTATGTCATAGCGATCGCCAACACCACAATGCCGTAGGGTGTGTTTGCCCTCAGCAAACACACCAATACGCACCCCCCAATCCAGGCCCACCACTGAAAAAGCGATCGCGGCACGAGAGCAAAGTACTTATCGTCACCTATGCGATCGCCTTGCACAGAGCCCCCCAAATAGCGCTAACGTAGGCATAGCCAAATTACGCGATCGCCAGCCCAATTTGCGGTTAACCCCACCGCCGCAATCCCCAAGCTATCAACGGCTTTGTTGGGTTACGCTAGCGCTCCAACCCCAACCTACCGGGAACCGGACCCACCCCATCAACACCCCACAGACACCGCCGTGTGCAGGGGGCCGCTGGGGGAGGCACTCCGTCCCCCAGCAAAGGGGGTTTTGGGGGCAGCGCCCCCAAGTACCAGGCCAAAGCACCACGCCCAAAGAGCCGACTATGAGCCTAGCCCACCCCCGCCAAGCCACATCCCCCTACATCAAGCTAACCCTCAGTAAGCTGTGGCTCCTAGCCCTGGGCCTAACCATCGCCTTAGCCCTCCTAATCCTCCTCACCGCCGAAGGCCTCTGGTTCGCCGAACTCAACAACCTAGCCATCTTCTGGGTCCGCCTCCTCGCCCAAAGCGCCCTAGGCCTCATCCCCTTCCTACTCAGCCTCTGGTTCGCCATCGTCAACCTGGCCCGCGCCGATCGCCAAGCCTGGCCCCCCAAAGCCCCACCACCAGACACCTCTCTCTCCGCCCGCATCACCCCGGCTCCCCCCCTAGCTAGCCTAGGCAGCCGGTCCGCCTGCGAGCTAATCTACCCTGGCCGCTTAAAGCTGGGATGGCTGCTGATCACCACCGTCGCCCTGAGCACCCTAGCGGCAGCCCTACTGCTCTACCACGGTCAAGTGGCCCTCAGCCACTGGCAATCTGCCCTCAGCCTCAATAGCGGCCCGGCACCCATCCCAGTCAAATTTAGGTTTCGCGCTCTGTGGCAGGTGTGGCAGAGCCTGCAGGCCTACCCATGGCAGCTAGGGCTACTGCCGCCCCTGGTGATCAGCATCTTGATCTACCCCCGCTGGCTACTGAGAGTTGTAGCGATCGCCATGGGCCTAATCTTTGGCGTGGTGATGGCAGAGCACTGGCCCCAGGTGCTGCTGGCCACCAGCCCTACCGCTTGTGGTCAGGTCGACCCTATTTTCAATCGCGACATCAGCTTTTACGTGATGCTGCTGCCCCTGGCGGAGCTGCTAATTT
>JBCCAG010000718.1:0-2506 GCA_039814955.1 Cyanobacteria bacterium P01_A01_bin.135 | reverse complement strand
GCCATAGCCAATCACCGCATCGGCGGCGGCGATCGCCTCCCGGGCGGCGGGAGTGATTTGCGCCAGCGCCCCCGGACCAGTGCCCACCAGCCAAAGCTGGCCGCTGCGCCCGGTGTACTCCTGCTGTGCTGCCGCCACAGCAACGGTAGCCGCTCCCGGCTCACCGTCTAAGCGCACCACCTGCTTGGCTACCTGCAGGTTCACGGCTCCCGAGGCCTGCAGCGCCGCCGCCTCGGCTACGCTGGGGGTGCCTACCGCCTGAGCCACCACCTCCGAGGGGTGGGGCACCTTCACCTGCGCTAGGGTGGGCGCATCGTAGCAGCGCAGGGGCCAGCGGCGATCGCGGCAAAAGGCCAGCAGCCCCGCTTCATCGGCCTTGAGGTCTAGGGTGGTGACGCCGGCCACTGCTAGAGGCGACAGGCTGTGCTGCGCTAGGGCTTGTTCTACGGCAGCGGTAACGACAGCGGTGGAGGTGCCCCGCTCGCAGCCGATGCCCAGCCACAGCACTCGGGGATGCCAGTAGACCGTCGGGCGATCGCTGGGCTGAGGCGCAGCGGCGGTGATATGAACCGTTGCGGCAATTTGCGGAGCGTCGGGTTCAAGGGTAAAGGGATGCCCTTCTGGCAAGCCACTGTGCCATAGCGTTGTCCCGGCGGTCTGTACGATGCTCACTGCTTTGGGCGATTGAGAGCGGGCGATCGCGGCGCTCACCGCTGTCCAGTCGCCGCTGCCTTTGCGCCAGCCAAAAGGGGTACCTAATACATCCACGCCCGGCATATTCAGAGCGGCGGCTGCTCCCGTAATTACCGGCGTCCCGCCAAGCTGCTGCGCCACTCGCTGCGCCAGCACATCACCGCCGCCTTGGTGCCCGCCACAGAGGCTAATGGCATACTGACCTTGGGGGTCTACCACCACCACGGCGGGGTCGGTGGCTTTGTCGGCTAGCAGGGGCGCAATCAGCCGGGTAACGGCCCCGGTGGCGAGGCAGAAAATTAGCGCTGATGCGTTGGGCCACAGCTGGGCCAGATGGTCCTGTAGGCTGCCGCTGTATTGCTGAAGATGGGTACTGCCATCCTGGAGTAACGGCAGCGAGGGGGGGACCCACAGCGGTATGTCCCAGGCTTGGCAGAGAGGCAGCAGTAGCTTAATGCCGGCAGGGGTAGTGGCGATCGCGGCGGGTTGAGTCACAGGTATTGTTGGGGAATTTAGTGCGGGGAGCCTGCTGCGGGAGCAGTGAGCAGGACAATGGACGGCATTGCGAGCAAGAAGGGCTGAGACTCCTCTAAAGGGTGAGAAACGCCGTCACCGGCTTTGCGATAATGCCAATGTCAAAATTTATGCCCTAGGCAGCTTATGGTAGCGCGCCAGCTGCGTATTGGGACAATTAGCCAGCTTTGCCTTTCCATGGACTTCTTCAACATCTTCTTTATTTTTCTGCTTATTTCCTCGGTGCAGCCTGCCCTGCAAAAGTATATTGTGCAGCGCAAGCGGCTCCAGGCACTGCAGGCCTTTGAGCAGAGCCGCCGCAGCCGCGTTATCCTGTTGGTGCACCGGCAGGAGGCTATCAGCCTGCTGGGGATTCCCATCTCCCGCTACATCAGTATCGAAGATTCGGAGCAGGTGCTGCGGGCCATTCGACTGACTCCGCCCGAGGTCCCCATTGACCTGATTCTGCACACCCCCGGTGGCCTGGTGCTGGCCACCGAGCAGATTGGCCGCGCCCTGATTCGCCACCCCGCCAAAGTGACGGTATTTGTGCCCCACTACGCCATGAGCGGCGGCACCATGCTGGCCCTGGCCGCCGACGAGATCGTCATGGATGAAAACGCGGTTCTAGGTCCGGTGGACCCGCAGTTGGGCAACCTGCCGGCGGCGAGCATCATTGCGGTGGCGGAGACCAAGCCCATCGCCGAGGTGGATGATCAAACGCTGATTATGGCGGATGTTTCCCGTAAGGCGATGCAGCAGGTGCAGGCCTTTGTCCGCGCCCTACTAGAAGACAGTATCCCCAAGCAAAAGGTCGACCCCGCTCGCATCGACGACATTATCGAGCGGCTGACCACAGGAGTGGTGACCCACGACTACCCGGTGATTGCCGAAGAGGCAAAAGCGCTGGGCCTACCGGTGGTCACTGACCTACCCAAAGCCATCTACAACCTCATGGACCTTTACCCCCAGGCGCAGCAGGGACGGCCTTCGGTGCAGTACATCCCCATGCCCTACCGGCGGCAGCCTATGCTGCCGGAAACAGCGGAGCGGCGGTAATCGGCTAGTCTAGTAGGACATTGCATTTAAGGAAATGTCCGTTGGCTATCCCCCGCGTTCGGCAGCATGTCAATCCCCTCAGCGATCGCTACCGCGCCCCGACAGCGCCACCCCAATGGGAGAGCGTCTACGCCGACCCGACCCGACCGCTGCTGCTCGACATCGGCTGCGCGCGGGGAACGTTTTTGTTTGAGATGGCACAGCAGCAGCCCCAGCGCAATTTTCTCGGCTTAGAAATTCG
>JBCCAG010000778.1:0-2276 GCA_039814955.1 Cyanobacteria bacterium P01_A01_bin.135 | reverse complement strand
CGTGGCCGCTGGCCGGGCCCGAGACTGCTTAGACAAACTCGTCGGCTACACCGGCAGTCGCCATGTAGTGTGGCCGCTGAAGAACGGGGCCAAATCCATGGGCCGGGTGCAGAGCGCGGCATTGCATCTTCTCTGCGTCAGGGAGCGGGAGATTCAGGCCTTTGTGCCCCAGGACTACTGGAGTGTTTGGGTCACCTATGGGGAAGGATTCAAGGCCTTTTACCGCAGCAGCCCCAAGCCTCAGCGCAAGCTAAAGAGCGCAGAAGATAAGGGCAGCGAAAAAGAATCGGAGCGGGTCACCTCCCAGCAACGGGCTGACGAATTAGTGGCGATCGCCCGTGCTCACCCCCACCAGGTGCTGAGCATCGAAGGCAAACAGACCAGCCAGTCACCGCCACCCCCCTTCGTCACCTCCACGCTCCAGCAGGCCGCCGGTTCCAAGCTCCGCCTCAGCCCGGAGCAGACCATGAAAGTGGCCCAGTCCCTATACGAGAAGGGGCGGATCACCTACATGCGCACCGACTCGGTGGCCCTTTCCGCCCCGTTCTGCGCCTCGGTGCGGGAGTATTTGCAGGCCAACGACCCGGACAACCTGCCTAAAAAGGCCACCCGTCACCGCGCCGTCAAAGGCTCCCAAGAAGCCCATGAGGCTATCCGCCCCACGGAGGTTAACCGGCTCCCCCAAGCGGTGCAGGCCGAACTCCCCACCAACGAAGCTAAACTCTACGAGCTGATTTGGAACCGGACTGTCGCCTCCCAATGTGCCCCCGCTCAGCTGTGCAAAACCCGCGTGGTCACTCAGTCCGGGGAAGCCTACTGGGAAGCGCGGGGCCAGGTGCTGGAATTTGCCGGATACACTCGCTACTGGAACAACATCAGTGCCGACTCGGTGCTGCCGCCCCTAAATCAAGGGCAAGCACTGCAGCTTACCAAAGCACAGGCAGATCAAAAGCAGACCCAGCCGCCCCCCCGCTACAGCGAACCCAAGCTGGTGAAGCTGATGGAGCAAAAGGGTATTGGCCGCCCCAGCACCTACGCCCCCACCATCAAAACCCTGCGGCAGCGGGAATACGTGGGGCTACTTCAGGGCAAGCTGCAGCCCACGGCTTTGGGCCTAGAACTAGACAGCGCATTGGAGCAACTGCTACCAGACTTGATTCAGCCTGAGTTCACCGCCCGCATGGAGGCGGCCCTAGATGCGATCGCCACCGGCAAGCAGGACTGGCAGGCCTACCTCATCGGCTGGAATCAGGGCTACTTTGCCCCGGCGATCGCCCAAGCCAAATCGCAGCTGCTGTCGCTACCGGCCTTTGCTGAGTCGCCGAACGCGAAAGGTTGCTCCCCCCCATCTCCAGAGCCATCCGCTGAGGCCACCCCCTCGCGCGCCTCTTCCCGGTCATCGGTCAGCACCCAGAGCAAGGCCGCCAGCGGCCAGTTGACCAAAACCAAATGCCCCACCTGCGAGCAGCCCATGCGCAAAGTGCCCAGCCGCTCCAAAAAAATGAAGGCCAAGCACTTCCTCAAATGCTCCGGCACCTGCGGCACCGTGATGTTTTGGAACGGCAAGGCCAAGCGCTACGAGTTGCCCCACGCCCAGCAGCAGGCGCTGAACCCCGACGCCTTTACTGACCACCCCTGCCCGGTGTGCGGGGCGATGCTGGAGCGCTACGCCTACAACAAAGACGGCCAGGATAAGGTGATGCTGCGCTGCTCATTGCTAGAGAATCGGCGGGGTAAGTGTAAGGAGGTAGCGTATTTCCAAAGTCGCGGGGAGTTTTGGTCGCCGAAATTTGGGACGCTGAAGCTGCCGAAGCCCAGTTCGTAAAAGCAGGATAGAGGCGATCGCCTACCAGCAGTCCCTTTTTAAGATAACGACAGCTACAAACAAACGCTGCTGGAATGGGCCTTACTCCCTGTCGAGTCGATAGACTGGCAGAGCCAAATCCCAAATAATAGCGGCTAAGCGCAGGCCAAAAATTGTCCCCATGCCAACGAAAGTGGCAGCCGTCGTGTTGACCCCCAAGGTCTGTATCAGCAAGTAGGTGACAATGCCAGCGATCGCAGCGGTCGCATAGATGTTGCTGCGCCGCAAAATAATTGGAATTTCCACCAGCAGCACATCACGTATGAGGCCTCCCACCACGCCGGTACAGGTCCCCATAAGGATGATCACCAGACCATGTAGCTGAGCAGCTTCGGCGATTTGCGCGCCGCTAATGCTGAATAACGCCAAGCCTCCGGCGTCAGCAATCAGCAAGGCCCGCTGCGGCGGTTTG
>JBCCAG010000773.1:0-2284 GCA_039814955.1 Cyanobacteria bacterium P01_A01_bin.135 | reverse complement strand
TCCCCCTGCACCAGCCGGTTCATGGGCACGGTTTGCTGCAGGTCACCCAAGATCTCCTGAGCGACCCGCTGCTGGGCCCCCGTAAAGCTAAAGGGCAGCAGGTTGTAGAACTGCTTGAGCAGCGACCCTTCGGCCTTTGAGTCAGTGCTTAGTACCGCCGTGGTCTCTTGAATTTGCTGCCGTCGCCGATGCAGTAGGCCCAGCTGCAAGTAGAAAAATTCGTCGAATACCAGGCGACGGCGGGCGAGGCTCAGGGTGTCATCATCGGGGGGAAAGTGGATGTGGGCGATCGCCACCGGCAATTCCACTAGGTCATGCTGCTGCCGTACCGTCTGCGGGAGGGCGTCCTGTAGCTCCACTGCTGCGGGCAGTGCCGCTACAATCGCCCGGCGCACCAGGTCTGCCCCCACCCCTTCAGTCAGCGGATACAGGGGCACCACCCGGCCCACCTTCAAGGAGTCGATGGCGCTGTCGGCGTGGTCAATCACCTCAATCTGCGGGTCATCCAGGGTGAGTCCGTACTTGTTCTCCTTCACCAGGCCCGACGCCGCCACCGTTGCCCCTGAAGGGTACTGCCGCTTTTGCTGCTCTTGCCACCCCCGGTTGCTATAGCGCTTGCCGGCAAAGAACCGCCCCAGCTTCAAAGACCCACTGCGATCGCGGATACGGATCTCCATAATCGTCAGTTTGGGGTTACGGGGGCTGGTGAAGCAGGTGCAGCGGGTGACGGTGCCCACCACAGTGACGGTCTCCCCCACCACCAAGTCCTGAATCGCGACCTGGCGGGCGTAGTTGATGTAGTCGCGGGGGTAGTGGAACAGCAGGTCCCGCACGGTGAATAGCCCCAGCTTGCCCAAGCGCTCGCTATTCTTAGGACCAATGCCGGGAAGATAGGTGACCGCCTGGTCTAGGGTGAGGTGGCTGCGCTGGTGGCGGCGATCGATGGGGGTGGTGCGGGGAGATTTGGCGGCGCGTGGACCTTTGGCGGCCTGGACCGAAGGGGCTCTGTCCGGAGCAGCTTCTGCCATGGGGGCTACGGTTGTTGTTCCGGGCGCGACCGATTGATTGCCCGAGGGGGGGGCATCTGCCTGAGAGTCTAGGGAGCGCTTTGCTTCGTAGAGGGTCCGCCGCGTCTCGGCCACGAGGTGCTGCCGCTGAGCAAAGGACAGCTCTGGGTAAGTGGTGAACCGCTGGGACAGGGATTGCCAGCGGGAGCGGCCTTCTGGAGACAGGTCTGTGCTGGGCTGGGCAAGCTGCAGACTAAGGAATTCGCTGAAGCGATGCTGGCGGCCAACCAGGTCGTTAAACCCCTGGTTGGCTTCGAGGGAGAGTGCTTTTTGAACCCGCTGCCAGTCCATCGGCGTCACTGCTGTCGTTGTCCGCTATTTTCTAGCCTAGCGCCTTCTAAGTTCAGACGTACCACTAAATCACTTTAGCGCTAGCGCTACGCCAAGTCGTGCCAGGCGGCTCGCCAGGCAGACTCTGCCTCCATTTGGGTGCGATCGCGTTGGTTAGCCTGGTAGCGGCGGCCCAGCTTTTTTAAGGCGCTGTACCGCTCCCGCAGCCGCGATCGCGCTGCCGATAGGCCGGTGTCGTTAAATTCTAGCTCTGAAATCTGCAGCCGCACCGCCACGATGGGCTCGTCCCCTTCGTACTCGTCGGTGTGAATCTCTAGGCTCAGTATGTTGGGCGGGGCGTCGACCATTTCGGCAGAGCCAGCTTTGAGGATGGCCTCCATCACCGCCTCCGGCATTTCTGGGGGAATAATTTTAGCCTTCCGCAGCAGTCCATTGAGGTCGTCTGTCAAAGCCTCTACTAAATAGGTGAGGGCAGAGTCAATCGCTTCCCACTGGTCTAGTAGGGTCAGGGGAGTGACCGGCTCCGGGGTGGGGGACTCGGCGATCGCCCCCGTAGCGGTAGTCTCGCTTCCATCGATGTCAGTTCCACCAGCCGGGGTAGTGGCAGCGGTCACCGGTGTACCCGCATCTGCACCGATATCTACCTCATTGGTCTCTGCTCCCTCAGCTTCCACCTCCTCGGCATTAGCATCGGCTGCTTGGTCAGCCTCCCTTTGCTGAGCGGCCCGAATGGTTAGCCCCAGGTTCAGACCAAGACCCTTCGCGGGCGCAGACCTGACGACGATGGTCTCTGCCCCCTCCGTCACCCCTTCCTCTGCCGCCGCCTCTAAGGCCTCTATTACGGCGTCAGCCGCCTCTCGGGCCATCTGTTCCACCTCATGACGCCTCTCCTCCGTGGCCTGAAGCAGATCCTCAGGGCTACTTAG
>JBCCAG010000464.1:0-3892 GCA_039814955.1 Cyanobacteria bacterium P01_A01_bin.135 | reverse complement strand
GGAACAGCGAGGCGGAAAGATGACGCCATATAAGAAGTAAGCTCAGTATGTCCCGAACTGCTCTAGAATACGGTATGCATACGGTCAGTAAAATAGTTTATCCAAATTTAAGTTTATGAGCGGCGAAATTTTTAACGCAGCGATTCTATCGTTCACGCTGATTCTAGTGGGCCTAGCCCTAGGCTTCTTGCTCCTACGCCTCCAAGGCAGCGAGGAATAATGCCACCCTCATCCCAGTTTCCTAGGTAGAGGTCGAGGGACAAAACCCGATAGCAGAATTAGCGACCCTACGCCTTGACGATCACGAGAGCTTGGCGGCCACCTGTCGCAGCACCGCTAACCCGCGCATCGACCCGCGAATCAGCCGCAGGGCGGCCAGGGGCGATCGCCCCATCTGTTTGGCTAGGGCTAGGGGCCGCAGTGCCCCGTCGGGCCCTACCGCCGTGCTAATGTCTGGGATGTCTCCATCGGCTCCGTCGCTCACGACCCGCACCACCGCCGCTGGAATTTCCATTTCCTTGAGCCGCGCCAGTACCCAGTAGCCTTCCATATCTACGATTGTTGTGCCGTAATGCTGGCTTAGCCGCTGCTTTTCCTGAGCCGCGCAAATAACGCGATCGCTGGTAAGGCCGGTGCCGCCTGCTGTGGCGAAGCCTCCTGCCCCCAGGGTTCGCCGCACTTCAGCAGCCATGGGACAAGCTAGCTGCTTCCCGCGCGCCGTCACCCATTTGTCGCACACCACCACGTCGCCGGGCTGCTGTGTGGGGCCCAGTCCCCCTGCTAGGCCTAGCAGAATCACTGAGGAGGGTGGGTTGGGTTGAAGGGCATCGAGCTGGGCGACTGCTGCTTTGCCCATGGCGATCGCGACTGGAGGCCGCGCTGCCCCCTGCCGCACGGCCTGATATTCGGCTCCCTGGGGAGCAAGAAGGACTAAGGTCGCCATTACTAGCCGTGGTATCCCGGCCCGCGTTGCTCAAGCGAACCCTTGTTGAAGCAGGCGAGTCTTCCCGAGGTCGCTAAACACCGACTTCCCGACTGGAAATTCTACTCACCTTAGACGAGCTTATACTATTCAGCCTCTGGCCCTATGGGCTAATTCCCAAAAGCTTTGCGGGTAGGCGGTGCTGCTCACCTATTCGGTGCATAGTTCGCCCTGCAAAACCTGCGATCGCCGCCGCAACATGACGGCCCCGGCCACCCCGGCCGCTGCCAGCCCGGCGATCGCCTCGGTATAGTACCCGGTTTCTGGCCGCAGCCAGGTCGGCAGCTCAAACTGCTCGGCGGCGGCTACCTCCGGTGGGGAGACCATTTGCCAATCGACATCTTGAAGCTCCGCTTGGCGGTCCAGGTAGTTGCTGAGTATGCGGGTGCTGGTGGTTAGCTCCTGCTGCAGGGCCTCATAGCGCCGCAGCAGGCTAGCGACTCGGGTCATCTCTATGGCCAGCCTTTCCTCAGCCTGGGCTACGGTTTTCTGCCGCAGCTCCAGCACCTCAATCTGGTGCACAACGCCGATTAGCTTCAGCAGCAGGTCGCTATAGAGGGGCTGCTGGAGCACCGGGTCTACGGGGCCCCGCGGGTTCGCGAAAAAGCGCTGTAGACCGCCCTGGGCCTCCTGCTGCAGTTGGGAAGAGATGGCGCTGTGCTGTTGATACAGGGCGCGGAGCACGCCGCTATCCGACTGGACGCGGCCAAATTCTAGGGCAATTTGCTGCTCCACCTGGCGCAGGCTGTGCAACTGCTGCTGGTAGGGCGCATCCCGCTGGAGGAGGGTCGTCACTGGTGTATTCGCCGGTAGCCCTAGCTTTTCCTGCAGCAGGTCGCGATCGCGGTAGGCGCCGGCCAGACGCTGATCGACGTCAATGGTCTGTCGCTTAACGCTGGTGGTGCGCGCTGTCAGTAGCTTCACCTGCTGATCTGGCGCGAGGGCGTTAGTGTGCATCTGACGGAGCTCGGCCCGACTAGCTTCTACCCGCCGCTGCAGGTAGGGCAGCTGGGCATTGATGTAGGTGAGCCCCCGGCAGGCTGGCTGATGGCAGCTTTGGCCGTAGTTCAGATAGGCAGCGCTCAGTTCATTGATCACTGTTTCAGCCGTGTCCGCATCTCCATGGCGGTAGCGGATGTCGAAGCTTTCGCCCTGGGCCTCGATGGTAAGGGATTGAATTAGGCTGTCGTAGGTAATGTCGACTGAATGGCTGCGCAGTTGGTCAACCACGGGCTCAATTAGCAGCGGGCTCTCCATCACCTCAATTTGGGTCTGGGTGCTGAGTGAGTTTTGCCCCACCGATGGCACCGCGATTTCGATCTTGGCCTCGTAAGTGGGTGCTTGGGAAACCTGATCGAGCACGCCAACGGCTGCCACCAGGGTGACGCCAGCGGCAACGCTGATGGGCAAAAAGCGATCGCTGGGGTCAAAACTAAAGCTCTGCTTGGCGATTGGCTCAGTCTGCTTGAGGACCAGGGTGCCGTCTGGGGAGGCAATCACCGCAGGAATATCGACGATGGCGTTGGCGGCTGTCGTCCCGGTCCATTCTAAGGCAAGGTAATCAGAAGGGCGATCGGCGCTCCAGTGACTAGCGCTCCAGCTAGCAAGGCCCCTAGCGGGCTGCTTCAGTTGTATTGTATTCATGGCCTCGGATCCTCAAACCAGTATGCCCTTTGCATACCCTATACGGAGGGTATTGGAGGCGATCGGGATGGCCAATTTTACTGCTTACTGAGGAATAGTGCGCGGCAAACTGTTGGGGCCTCCCTGCGGTGGGTTGAGGGGTTTCTAAGAAACCTCTCTTCTAGGGCTCACCGGTAGGCCAGACGCTGAAGAGGTAGCTACAATTAAAGAAGAGTCAGGACTTTGATTGACATTTCTACCTAGACGTTTGAAGAGCGACCTATGACCCCAGCCGTACGCATCAGCGACCTTAAAAAGCGTTATGGTTCCGTTGTAGCCCTCGACGGAGTTTCGTTTAGCGTTGAGTCGGGAGAGATTTTTGGCCTCCTGGGGCCCAATGGGGCGGGGAAAACGACGACCCTCCGCTGCCTCTGCACCCTCGCCGCTCCTGATTCCGGCGATATCGAGGTTTCGGGGATATCTGTCATCGATCAGCCCAAGCTAGCCCGGCAGCGGTTGGGCTACATCGCCCAAGCGGTTGCCCTAGACAAGGTGCTTACGGGCCGGGAGCTGCTGGAACTGCAGGCGGCGCTCTACCACATTCCCCGCTCTGCTGCTGCTGAGCGGATTGCGCTCATGGTCTCTCTCTTGGGGCTAGAGGACTGGATTGATAAGAAGAGCGGCACCTATTCAGGCGGGCTGCAAAAGCGCCTTGATCTGGCGGCTGGGCTGCTGCACCAGCCCGATGTGCTGGTCCTAGATGAGCCTACCGTCGGGTTGGATATTGAGAGCCGGGTGGTGGTGTGGGACTTCTTGCGGCAGCTGAAGGCAGATGGCACCACGGTGCTGTTGACCAGTCACTATTTAGAGGAGGTGGACGCATTGGCGGACCGGGTGGCGATTATCGACAGCGGTACGGTGATTGCCACTGGCACTCCGTCGAGCCTCAAAGATAAGGTGGGAGGCGATCGCATTACCCTGCGTATCCGAGAGTTCACCCCCGATGAAGAAGCCGACCAAGCGCGATCGCTGCTGGCGGAGCTGCCCTTCGTCCAAGAGATTATCGTCAACGCTGCCCAGGGCAACTCCCTCAACCTAGTCGTTGATCCCCAGAGCGACGCCCTGATTACCGTACGCCAAGCCCTCAAGCAGGCCGGGTTGCCCACTTTTG
Organism: Cyanobacteria bacterium P01_A01_bin.135; assembly: GCA_039814955.1. Lineage (GTDB taxonomy): Bacteria > Cyanobacteriota > Cyanobacteriia > CAKZMO01 > CAKZMO01 > JBCCAG01. Next base: position 116 of record JBCCAG010000464.1, on the reverse strand, counting down.
GCATCTCCCAGGCGCGCCCCAGCTTGGATGATGTCTACCTGGCTGCCACCGGCAAAACCCTGATGGATGCTGAGCTGGCGGCGGCGGGAAGCCGCGACCTGAAGGCGGAGCGCAAG
>JBCCAG010000063.1:0-10998 GCA_039814955.1 Cyanobacteria bacterium P01_A01_bin.135 | reverse complement strand
TGGAGTTTGGGTCGCTAGAATTGGGCATAGGCTAATGCGGCTGCCCAATACTGAGACGGCGATGATGCATTCGGTGAAATTTTCGGGTCTGCTTTTGAGCGCTGTCAGCCTGAGCCTGATGGGCTGCGATCGCCTCCCCCTACCGGCGGCGCTGCGGGGCGCGTCTGAGGAGCCAGCGGAGAGCGGTACGGAATACCAAGTCACCTACCAGTGCCGCGACGACGTCAGCTTCACCGCCCGGCTCTCTGATGAGGATGCGATCGCCAACTTGCCGGACCAGCCAGAGGTGGTGCTGCCTCGGGTAGTTTCAGCCAGCGGCGCTAAGTACAGCGACGGCACAACGACACTATGGGACCAAGGGGGCGAGGCCTACGTGGAAGTAGACGGGGCGCTGCTGCTAGTGGACTGCCAGACCACAGAGCTAGTGGAAACCGCCACCGCTCCTGTCCCTGACGCTGCGCCAGAAGCCGACCCAGAGGCTGACCCGGCTACTACCACCGAGGCAACAAATACTGGATCCCTCGGCCAAATTCCCGCTCCGGTGCCGGGGGGCACCAACGGCTACTGCGACGTCTACCCCACGGGCTCCGCCAATGTCTCCGTCTCCATTCCCTGCAACGTCTCCCAGCGCCAGGGCATGGTGTACATCGACCGCGAAGACGGCGTCAACTATGTGCTAGAGCCCGTCAACGGCCGGCCCGACAGCTATCTGGACCAAACCGGGCAGCCCGCCTACCGGCAAGCGGGACTCGGGGAGAACGGCCAGATTTACCGGCTGGCCACCGAGACCGTCTATGTGTATTGGAATCAGCCCGCTGATGTCGCCGCCCAGCCGCCCGAAACCAGCCCGGCACCCCCACCCCAGACGTCCCAGCCACCATCCCAGCCAACGCGGCCTGCCTCCCCATCCCCTGTATCCCCCACTGCCAGCGCCCCCTGCGACACTGAGCCCGAAGCCACCTTTGAAGCGGAGGACTACTTTGTGTTCATCTGCCGCCAAGCTGGGCAGCTGCAGTACATCGGCGTTGAGAAAGGGACGGCTAACTCCCTGGTCACTAACGAGGTGACCCCCAGGGGCAACGGCTACGTAGCGGTGAACGGCAACTACGAGTACCGCATTGACCCCACGGCGCTGCTGGTGTACCGGATTGAAGACGGTAACTATGTGGAGATCGGCAACGAAGCCGTGCTTTCCACCACCCGCGCCGGAGGGTAGCCTATTCCTCCGCTTCTAGCATAGCCTTGGCCTGCTGCAGCCGCTGTCGGTGGTCTGGCTCCACCTCTGGGTAGGCCAGCCTCAGCGATCGCAGTTTGGCTTCGATGACTTGGGCCACCGCCAGCCGCGAAAACCACTTGTGGTCCGCCGGGATGATGTGCCAGGGAGCCCAGGGGGTATTGGTGTGGGTGATGGCGTCGCCGTAGGCGGCCATATAGTCGTCCCAGTGAGCTCGCTCGCGGGCGTCGCTCACCGAAAATTTCCAGTTCTTCTCCGGGCGGTTGATGCGCTTCAAGAACCGCTGCCGCTGCTCTTCTTTGGAGACATTGAGGAAGAACTTAAGCACGGCCACGCCGTTGTTGACTAGGTACTGCTCAAAGTTGTTGATCTCCTCAAACCGCTGGGCCCAGATGCCGTCATTGATCGCACCGGGTGGCAACTGCTGCTTGACCAGCAGCTCGGGGTGGACCCGCACCACCAGCACCTCCTCGTAGTAAGAGCGGTTAAAGATGCCGATGCGCCCCCGCTCCGGCAGCGCTTTAAAAGAGCGCCACAGGTAGTCGTGGTCCAGCTCCTCGGCGGAGGGCTGCTTAAAGCTAAACACCTGACAGCCCTGGGGATTGATGCCGGACATCACATGCTTGATGGTGCTATCTTTGCCCGCCGCATCCATGGCCTGAAAGATAATCAGCAGGGCGTAGATGTTTTGGGCGTAGAGCATGTCCTGCAGAGCGGCCACCTGGTCGATGCAGTCCACTAAGGCGTCCTTGGCTTCGCCCTTGTTGAGTTGCCCTGTGTAGCCTGGATCATAGTCGGCCACGGTAACGGTGCTGCCTGGGGGGACCAGCAGCCGGTCTAGATCAACCATATCCTGGTAGGTCATGGGCCTGTATGGAAAGAGGAGTGCAGCAACGCTCTAGCCTGTTAGGAGATGTTTGAGAGGGGGGTTAGAGCTGTAAAGAGAGCTCTCTGGGCATAGGCTGAATGTGAAAGCATATCAGCACCCGAGAGCGATGAGTAAAGCATATCCGATTGGCGATGGTCCGCATCATGGCGCGTTGCCCGGTCTAATTGACCGAGCGTTCAATTCTCAAACATCCTCTTTACGGCCGTTGATGGGAAAGGTTCCTGGTCTGAGGCGAGGGGGGCCAGATTTAGACTGCGGTGGCGGGGCGACGGCTACGCCGGTGCTCGGACTTTTTCTTGAGGCCGATGGCTTGGGCTTCGTTGCTGTCGGGGCCGTACTGGCCGCGAACGCCATCTTTGAGAGCAAGTACTGAATTGTGGAAGGTCCATTCGGCTAGGCGAGCGGCGTCGGTGGCGGCTTTGTGGGCGGCTTTGTGCTCGGCTTCGCGCTGCTGGGCGGTGGTCATGGCGCGGTAGGCGTTTTGGAGGGCTTCGGGGGTGGCGTCGGGGCGAGGGGGGAGGTAGTCTTTGATGTAGCTGAAGCCGTTGTAGGATTCGATGTCGCTTTTGAGGGTTCTGCCGCTGAGGCGGCGGCTGGTGTTTTGAATCATGTTTGGCGTGATCCTTGAGTATAGTACGGGCTTATTGTGCCCGCTGTGACGGCATTGATTCTCGCTTTGGCTCTTGGGGATGGTGAAGTAGAGGTAAGGGTTTTGGCGTGCTTGATGAGGCTGGCGATCGCCTCGTGAGAGCTTTGCTCTTATCGTTACTTAGTAGGTTTCCGCTGCGATATTTTTGGGGAGCTGAATGCTAAGGCGGTGCGGTGATCGTTTGAAATGTTGACTTCGGCTTCGAGGAGTTTCATGCCTGTATGGCTATGGTCTGTCTCTCGCGATCGGCGGCGTACTGCAGACAGGCTAGGATGTCTGCCTGGGTGAGGTAGGGGAAGTCTTCTAGGATTTCGGCATAGGTCACGCCTGAAGCGAGGTATGACAATACATCGTAAACGGTGATTCGCATACCTCGGATACAGGGTTTGCTGCTCCGCTTTCCAGGCTCAATGGTAATTATGTCTTTGTAGCCCATAGACTTTTGTGGTGGCTCACGTTCTCCGGTAAGCACAGCTTTTACAGATCGTAGAGCGCTCCGTTCTTAGCAAGCCAGCTTTTGCGATCGCGCCAATCCGGCAAAATTCGTTCTACCCGTTCCCAAAATGCTTTGGTGTGTCCAGGTTGAACGAGGTGCACCATTTCATGGGTAACAACATAGTCGATGATGGTACGCGGCAGCAGGGCAACGCGCCAGTGGAAGTAGATATCGCTCTGTGAGCTACAAGAGCCCCACCGGTTGCCTAGCTCGCGAACTTGATACTTACGGGGTTCTGCTTCAATGCGGCAAGCTGTAGAGGCAATGATTGGTTGTAAATAGGCTTTGAGGCGCTGACGATACCAGTGAGTGAAATGCTCACGGCCTTGGTGCTGTTGCGATCGCAGCAGTTCAAAGCGGCTTTGATAGAGCCGGAGTGGGTTCTGGGCGGTATCGACGAGCTTGAGGCGGTAGCTGCGGCCGATGTAGTAAAAGCCTTCTCCTGGCAAATAGCGCTTTGAGTCAGCTGGCGGCTGCAGCGCTTCTTTCTTAGTGAGCTTGCTGTAGATCCAGAACCGGCGCTTTTCGACGATGCGCTCTAACTGTTCTTTAGGGACTGCTGGGGGGGTGGCTAGGACCAGGCTGCCGTCGCGTTCAACGGTGATGCCAATGGTGCGACGGCGGGCGCTTTCGCGCAGTTCAAAGGAGAGTTCGCCGAATGTGAGGGTCGTCATGAAGAGCGAGGGTCGTGATGCTTGGCTAGCTGGGTGAGCTCATCCGCCAGGCTATCTAGCTTACTATGCGCGAAGAGTTCTGTGTCTTCGAGTTTTAGCCAAATCTGTTTGCGCAGCTCCTCACGGTGCATTGAGCCCTCGTGCCAGAAGTTGACGATTTCAGTTTGTACATCAATGAATTGGGCAATCTCGGCGATGAAATCTCTAACCTGCGCTTGAGCCTGTTCAGTCGCCGATTCTATGTTTGGAGCCAGTACATTATAGAAGGCGCGATCGCGGGCGCTGGTGCCGTCTTCTGCCGTATCGCCCATATCTGTTTGAACATGACGAGCAAGGTCCCAAAGGGCAGCCTGGCGGGCGTTCCAATCCTCCCCAAGGCGCTCGATGATATCTTCCAGCTTCTGGCTTAGATTTTGGTAGTAGGTAGGGTCTTCATTGAAGTGCTCGCGGATGAGGTGTCGGGCAGCGTGCTCCATCTCGGCGGCGTTGGTTTTTGGGGAACTGCGGCGGGGCGGCTGGGATAGGTCGAGGGTGAGCATATCGAGGGGTTCGATTTTTTGAGTGACGCCCTGGCTTTGGACGTATTGGTCGATTAGAGTTTGGATTTTATCTTTGGTGTCTTCGGGGACCTCGTCGCGGTAGATATCCTCTACATATTTTTTGATCTGGCCAAGGCGCTTGGCATCTTGGGTATAGCGCAGGGCTTGGGGACGGGGGAAGAAGCGATCGAGCTGGTTGAGGAAACGGCGCAGGTGCTCGTAGAATTCGGCCCGCAGCCTGGGATCATAGAGTAAGTTGCTGCACTGCTCGATATCACCATAGATGTCGATTTGACGCTCGCGCCAGAAGTTCATGACGCGGCGATGGGCTTCGTCGAGCTGGGGCAGCTCTTCGTTGATATCAAACCAGGCGTCGCTGACATCTTCTTGATCGTAAATGGCTAGGGCGGCGGCGATGTCGATGCCGTAGTAGTCAATGACGATGCCGTACTCTTTGTGTTCGGCGGTGCGGTTGGTGCGCGCGATCGCCTGCAGCAGCCCCTCCTCAGCGAGGTTACGATCGACGTAGAGGGCTTGCTCTAGGGGGGCGTCGAAGCCTACTAGCAGCTTATTCTGGACGATGAGGAAGGCTAGGCCGTCATCTTCTAAAGTGCGCCAGAAGCGGTCTTTATAGGTTTTGTGGTTGGCTTCGTCGGTCCAGGTTTGCCAAGCTTGCGGGTCCTGCTTAGCGTCGCTAGAGATGACAGCGGCGAACTCTAGCCGCTTGATGGCGTCGAGGTAGGGGTAGGCCTGAACGAGGGGCTGCAGGTTGACGGGGACATCGGCCCGGTCTGCGAGAGCGTCTAGCAGTGTAGCCTGACTTTCTAATTGCTTAACTAACGCGTCTTTGGCTTCGGTGAGGTACTGCTGGTATTTGACGCAGGCGGCTCGGCTAGCGGCGGCCAGCTGGGCTTTGAAACCGTCGGGCATGATGCGGGTGACATAGTGCATCAGCATATGCTGAGCTTTGGCCCGCATGATTTCCTTGGCCTGACGAATGTCGGTTTTGGTGACTTTAGCGCGGATCTTGGCCCGCTCGTCTTCGCTGTATGTGGGGGTAGGAAACAGCACGTCAAAGAGCTGATCTACTAGCTCGGCGCTGTGCAGGGCTCCCATGGCCTCTAGCCCCTCGTAGAGGATGGGTACGGTGACGCCGTCGCGCTGGGAGTCGCGGATGGAGTACACATCAATATAGGAGCCAAAGATTTCGGTGGTGCGCTTTTTCTGCTCGGAGACGATGGGAGTGCCGGTGAAGCCGATTTTGGCGCAGTTGGGCAGGGCCTGAGCTAGGAAGCTATGGAGAATGTTGCCGTGGGAGCGGTGGGCCTCGTCGATTAGCAGCAGGATATTTTCTGAGGGGTTGAGGGCCTGCTGCAGGGCATCGAGGTCGCGGTAGTTGTTTAGCGCGTCGCTGGGGGTGGGGTCGCCTTCGAGCTGGGTGATGTTGCGGAACTTTTGAATCATCCCAAAGATGAGGCCGGGGCCGGTTTGCCGCAGCTTGGCGGCCAAGTCTTTGATGCTGCTAGCAACTTGGAGGGGCTGCCCGGCTAGGGTGGCAACGCCGGAAAGCTGATCTTCGAGGTCGGTGCGGTCGGTGATGACGACGGCTTTGAAGGCCTGCAGCTTGGGCAGGGTGCGCAGCTTGCGGAGGATGAACACCATATCGAGGCTTTTACCTGAGCCTTGGTAGTGCCAGATGATGCCGCCCCGCTGGTCTTGTTCGCCGTGCTGGGCTTTGGTTTGGCCGGTGAGCAGGCGGTGTATGGCTTTGTGGACGGCGCGGAACTGCTGGTAGCGGGGGACGATTTTGATGCGGCGGCCTCGCTTATCGGTGTAGAGGGTGTAGTGCTGCAGGATGTCGAGCAGGTTGGTGGGGTGGAGCATCCCGGCAATGAGCTGCTGACGGCGGTTAAGTCCAGCGTCCATGAGGTCGGCTTCTGTGGTTTCGATCAGCTCTTCGGGGGGAAGGGGCGGCTGCGCCCCGACGCTAGCAGCAACGGCGGCGGGATCAAAGGGTTCGACGGTCTTCCACTCTAGGTAATGCTTGGGCTGGCTGCCCACAGTGCCCACGACGGCGCGCCCGCTGGTGCAGGCCACCATGAGCTGGTTGTAGTGAAACAGGGTTTCAATGCCTTCGAGCCGCTCGCTGTCCTGCTGGTTGGAGTATTTGAGTAGGTCGTTGATGCCGGCTCTGATTTTGTCGGAGCCGTAGGCTTTGCATTCGATGACGACGAGGGGAATGCCGTTGACGAATAGGATAACGTCGGGGCGGTGAGAGCCTTTAGGGCCGCGTATGCCAGGCGGGTCGATGCGGAACTGGTTGATGGCGAGGAAGCTGTTGCGGTGAGGGTGGTCGAAGTCGATGAGGTTGATGGTGACGGCTTTGTTGTCGGGACCATCGACTTTGACGCCGCTGAGGATGCGAGTGGTGGCGGCTTCGTTTTTTTCCATCAGCCGACCGGGGCCGAGGCGAGTGATTTGCTCGACGGCTTGGCTGATGCGGCGATCGTCTAGCCAGGGCTGACCGTTGGCGTCTAGGTTGATGGCGCGGAGCTGGTGGCGCAGGAGGCCGGGGAGGAGGACGTCGTGGTAGCTAGGGCGGAGGAGGATGCCCTGGTGAATTTCTTGGGGGGTGGCGGTGAGGGGATTGGCTTCTAGGGTGGACCAGCCGAGGCCGCTGGGGAGAGTTGCCATGGCTTGGAGCTGGCGGAGGGTGGGGGCTTCGGTGAATTGGTATTCTGGTCCGGAGGATGGCATTTTAGGCTTCTTGGGTGGGGGTGACGCGGACTTTGCCGGTTAGGAGGTCTGACATTAGACCTTGTTTTAATAGCTCAAGTTTCTGATGTTGGGTTTTCTTTGTTTGAATTAAGCTTTCGTATTTGGATAAGTATTTGACGATGTCTTCCTGTTCTTTCAATATTGGAAGTGGAAATAGCATCTTTGCGAAACGGTCACACCCAAGATGTGCCATAGAAGTGGTTTGTCTTGCGACTCGCATGAATCTTCCAGCATCCAACCAGTATTTGAATACAGTTTGGCAGTACTCGGGTAAAGAATTTGAATTACACCGAAATCTTATCAAAGTATTTTGAAAGCAATATTGGCCAGACTTGTCATAATATATAGCGCTACGTCCAGTCAGTTCAAGACTCTGTCCTTCGTTTAAAAGTATATCCCTATTGTTGATTTTATATACTTGCTGTTCTTGCGGTGTAAAATTCATCTCTAGAATATCTGAATAATCTATCCAGCCATCTAACACATTGGCCACTCTAAGATATGGTACGAAGTGCTTACCTAACTGATGCTGTGGTGCCCTCTGTCGCCCAAGCTTTGAGTCGCCCACCTGCGCAACTTTAACTATTTCCCAATCTTTTGGAATTCTTCCCAGCTCCGAATCCTTAAACTGCTCAGGATGCCTAACTGGGTCCCTCAGCTCGCCGTTCTCGTCGATGCCGCATGTGAGCAGGTCGTGGAGGAGTCCGGCTTTGGCTTGCTTGAGCTTGGCGATGTGGGCGGTGGTGGTGGCGATCGCCTCATCCACCGTATCCAGAATGCTAGCTATTTGCTTTTGTTCATCAATCCTTGGCCGTGGAACAACAATTGATGAAAAGTCGCTTTTTGAAATTTCATCAAATGTACTTCCACTAGACAGCCTTATCATTTCTGAGGAGACAAATCTCAGCAGATAATAATAGAAGTCAGCGTAAGAGGAAGAATTGAGAGCTAAACTTTTGAATCCTTGGTTGGTGCAGACTAATATTTGTGAAATAGCTACTAAGCCAATAGTCGCTCGGGTAGTTACCAAGAGGCTACCCACCGGCATTAGCTGCGCGGAGCTTGACGAAAATCCTGCATCTGAGATATATTCTCGAGTCTCAGTAAGGTACTTGCCATTCAAAGCTGTTATTTCGCCTGGAGTAACCCAAGCAACTGTGCCGTTCCAGAAGTGAGAGATGTCTCGGCTTGGAGTACCACCAGAATAGATTGCCCCCAGTAACTGCATGGGAACTAGTTGCCAATCTCTAGGCAGTGTATCTAGATAATCTTGGTGACGGCTAGAAATCATATCCCAAACTCTTTAGTACATTATTTAATCGCTGACTCACCTCCGCGTCCTTCGCCTCAATTTCCCCTAACGTCACCCGATACTTATCCCACCAATTCTCAACCGCCATCACTACTACTTGCCGGTGCTCCACCATATAGCGCTCTAGCTGAATCATCAATTCTTCTTGCAGCAGTTGCAGTATCAGTTGTTGCGCATTTCTGTTATCAAGCGCTTTATTAGCTGCTTGTAGTCGAATGATTAAATCCTTTTTAAGTTTTCGCAAATCTGAGCGAGATTTTGATAGTTTATCTACGATATCTGTGTAGGGTTTCAGCTTTTCATCAATAGCTTGAATTTCCGCAATCAGGAATTCGATCTTTTGCTCTATAGGCTGAACGTAAGATTGGAGCTCATCCAACTTTTTTTCTAAAATCGTTGTATCATTTCCCATTTTTTTCTGGGCGGCAATAGAGCCTTTGTCTTTTACGCGCTCCCCTCTCAGAAGATATTTAATCTCATCTTTTCCCTCCTTAATATCCTTCTTTAGGCTCTTTCGCTTTTCGTCAAACTCTGAGCGTTTTTTTCTCAACTGAGTAACGTAATCATCTTGAGCTTCATCGGATTCTTCTATATCTTTCTGCTCAAACTCCTCCTTCTCCTGCACCAGCCGCGCTACCTCAGCCTCAGCCGCCTCCAGCTCCTGCAAATACCTCGGCACCAGCTTCCCCACCACCTTATGGCTCAGCGGGTCCTCCTTCTGGGTCGGCTTGTCCTCCTCCTCGTCATCTACCACCACCATGTCGCGAATCGTCTCCACCCAAGAATCAATCAACCCCTGGAACCCCAAGCTCGCCAGCCGCTTCAAATCCGCCGAGGTGTCATAGACCTCCTCCCACCAGCTCGCAATCACCCCCATGGTCTTAAACTCATCCAATAGACCAATGGGCCGCACCACTGTCTCAAAGCTGCTCAAAAAGTCTGTACGCACCGCCATCAGCGCCTTAGTCTCCGGTAGCTCTACCAGTCGCGGCTCGTGCGCTTCCCACCAGTCCAGCGTCGCCTGCCGTAGCCGCTCCTCCTGCTGCACCAGCCCCGCATCCGTCTCCACCCGTGGCTTCACCTGCGATCGCTCCTTCAGCTCCGCCGCAAAATCCACATACCCCGGCCTGCCCTCCCAGGGCTGAAACAGCCCCATCGGCTCAAACCCATGGGCCGCAAACAGCTCGCGCTTGGCCTCAATCTCATCTACCGGCACCCCGCCGTGCAGATGAGCCTTTACGTCCTGCGGCTCGGGGGGCGGTGTGTTATCTGCGTAGCGGCGAATGTTGCAGCTAAAGTCATTCTCCTCAGCGGCAAGCTGCTCCCGCGTCACCGCCGCTGCATAGCCCGACACCCCGTCAAACGCCTCATCGGTCACAAACGCCCGATAAGTCGATTCAATCTTTTCTATATGCTCTGGGCGCAGGTAGTTCTGAGCCCGCCCCTCGTAATACTCCGCGTCTGCATTGATGAACAGCACCTTCCCCCGGCTTGCGGGCGGCTTTGCCCCCTTGGGCCGCATCACCAAAATGCAGGCGGGAATACCCGTGCCATAAAACAGGTTTGGCGGCAGACCAATCACCGCCTCTAAGTGGTCATTCTCAATGAATTTCTGGCGGATCTTTTTCTCTTCCCCGCCGCGAAACAGCACCCCGTGGGGCATCACTGTGGCCATAATGCCGTCGGACTTTAGCACTGAGAGCATGTGCTGAGCAAACATTAGATCGGCCTTTTTACCAGAGGTGGGACACCAGCCGTAGTCAAACCGCTCCTGAAAATCCATTGCGTCACTACGGCTGTAGTTCATCGAAAAGGGTGGATTACTCAGCACTCGGTCGTAGTGATTGAGAACCCCATCTCGCGTTATGGGCTTCATCAGCACGTCATCATTTTCAATGTATGCATCGGGAATACCATGCATTAACAGGTTCATCTTGCAAATGGCCCATACCCCCGGGTTAACATCCTGTCCAAAGAGCCCTAGATTTCGAGCATTTGCCCCACGCTCTTCTAGGTACTGCTTTGTCAAGATCAGCATTCCGCCCGAGCCAACGCAAGGATCATAGATTTCCATCCTTTCTTTCGGGTCTGTAATTCGCACCATCAGCTTCACTACCGCACGAGGCGTATAAAACTCGCCCCCCTTCTTCCCGGCTGAATCGGCAAATTGATAGATCAAATACTCGTAAGCCGCCCCCAGCAGATCAGGAAACTCCAAATCCTCCGTGCGCAGGGACTGCTTATTAAAATGGTCGATGAGCTGGCGGAGCTGCTGGTCGGTAAGGGTAGGGCTGATTCATTGTAAGAGCTTGAAAACTTGCTCAACTTGATTGGCAAGCTGTCGCAGCACGGAGGTGAGGGATTCAGACCCGTGTAGCCTCAACAGGTTGATAGTAATCGAACGAAATACCGATGCAACCAGTAGGG